>NZ_JBCOJC010000023.1:0-38371 GCF_040925905.1 Enterococcus sp. 2201sp1_2201st1_C11_2201SCRN_220225 | reverse complement strand
AATGGAGTAGCACTTGCGGTTTTTGATGCAACAGCCAAAATGATTACGAGTACCCTCGCTTATACGATTAACGGTGCTATACCAGCATCGGATCAACAAGATCAAGCAGTTTCGATTTATTGTTTAGGTCCAGTCCGCAAAATTTTGAGCGGGACGACGGTAACTCTTGTGTTTGGCAATAAATCGCTACATGTAGATTCTCCATGGTTTTATGGCTTTGTTACATTAGAAAATCAAGAAATCGTAATAAAGCACAATGAAACGTTAGTTTTTAATTTCGTGGATAAAAAATTTGAAGTGGTAAACAGCCGATATAACCGCGGCAAATGTTTTTTAGTAGCATTTAACCATAGTGGCATTTTAAAATACCAAAACATCAATATTGTGGAAAATGTGAGCGATACAGAATTCACTACATATTTCCCGAGTGAGGAGGTGCGGTTTGATTTTAAAATTGATCAAGATGCGCAGTTAGTCGAAGATGAAATTTGGATATGTGGATCAAATTCTGATTTTGATGACGGAACCATCCATTGCTTAGACAAGGACACTTTCCAAGAAACCAGAACTATTCGGCATGATTTAGGCCATTTAGGTGCGATTGATTACAGGAACCATCATTTTTTATCGCATGAAAATGCCGATGAGAGCAGTTCTACTATGGTAAGTCCACGGTTGGTATTTTATAAAAATCCGTTTGGGAAGTCAGAATTAAGATTGGCTGATGAAGACTGTTTTACAATTGATTTTAAGGACGGAGACAAGGTGCTTGAATCTACTAAAACTTCTGGCGGCTCTGTTTTCGGGGAAAACGAACGAATCATTTATATGTTCGGTTATAATACATGCCTATACAAAATTTTGCTAGGCGTAGGAGATCAAGATTTATCAGATAAAACCGCGGACAAATCCGACATGGATAGCTGGGGAGATTTTGTTTCTGGAAAAGGGGACAATGAGTACAACGGAACAGCGAAAATCATCGAACGATTTTATGGAACAGCAATTGGTGTCATCCAGGGAATTAGCTACTATCGGGGGAATATTTATGCAATGAGCGATTTTGTGGACATTACCTGCAAAGTAATTGAATTTTCCAATGGATCATATCGAATCAAAGAACGTCTAACTTACTTGTGGATGGACGAAAACGGTGGTGCTAAGCAAATTGAGCCAGAAGCAGTATTTTTTATTGGCAGAAATTTGTATCTTGGCGGCCGGACTTTGGGTGACAGCTTCCTAGTTAAAACGGAGGTGTGATGTTTAATGCTAAAAGTCAAAAACTTATCCAATCAAACTACCGCCGTCTTAAGAAACGCATACAATGTCAGCTATGAAAAACCAGTTAACCAAATATGGTCAGCTGGTTTTTCTTTGCCCTTAAACGATCCGGCCAGAAAAGGGGAATGTAGATGCTTACAGCCTTAAATCTAAAACGACAAAAAACGGCTATCCTGCAAAATGCTTATAATGTGAGCTATGAGAAGCAGACCAACAAAATATGGTCCGCTTCTTTTTGCTTACCCGGTGACGATTCTAAAGTGGAAAAAGTTCAGCAATTAGGTTACGTGGAAATTGAGGATACGGACGGTGAGTATATTGGTCTTTACCGCGTCATGCCGAAAGCTACGTCTTTTAGTGCATCAAAAAATGAGGTTAAGTTCCAGCTACGACACGTTCTCTCGCTTTTGATGGATTCGGTGATGTTTGGCTATCACGAGATTAGCCCAAATACCAAAACAGTAGATGTTTTGGAGTATCTGCTAAGTCTCCAAAAAACAAAGCATTGGCAACTTGGCAAGTGCGAGTTTACACGTTATTTCCAATACAGTTGGGAAAACGAGAACGGGATTATCAATGCTATTTGGTCAGTGCCACAGCCTTTTGATGAGGAGTACATGTGGACGTTTGACACACAGACCTATCCATGGACGTTAAACCTTATCAAACCACCAACTACACCAACCTGTCGAGTAAGAGAAGGGCATAATCTTGTTGGTTTTGAGGTAGAAGAAAATCCCAATCAGCTAATCAACCGAATCTATCCACTTGGCCAAGGCGAAGGAGTTAATCAGCTTAATATCAAAAAAGTGAATCCAACGAGAAAAGCCTATGTAGAAAATGCGGCATCTATCGCAGAATACGGCTTAGTTGAGTATGTTTGGGTAGACCGTCGCTTTACGGATGCGCAAAGTTTATTTTCGTCTGCTAATGCACTTCTTGCAAAGTGGAAGCAGCCACTAGTTACTTGGTCCATTGATGCGGTGGATTTAATCAAAGCAATCCCGAGAAGACCAGGTCAACAGATACCAAAAATAGATGAACTACGAGAAGGAAAGGTAGTCCAAGTGGTCACTAAGGAATTTGGCACACTCAACCTGCGCATTTTAAAAGAGTCCAAGTCGGATGTTTTTGGAAAGCCACATGATATCAAGTTGTCAATCGGATATGTGCCGTCTGACCTTGGCACCACTCAGTCAGATGTTGAACGGAATATTGAGATTAACCAGCTGTATTCTCAAGGTGCCACCAATATTTTAAACTACGACAAGGCTGATAACTGTGATGCAGATCATCCGGTGACTTTTCGCATCTATATCGATGATGATGTAGTCAAGATTAATACTGTGGAGCTGACATTCGAGACTAGTCGCTTTCGCGCTTACTCTAAAGCCATAGCGGGCGGGGGAGCAATGGTCGGGTCTACCGCTAGCGGTGGCTACACAGCCAGTTCAACATCTGGTGGCGGCGCCAGTGTCCAGGGTGGCACGAGTCAATCTGGCGGGAGTAGCGTTCAAAGCTCTACCTCCACAGCGAATGGCTCACACGATCACACAACATTTAAATACGCTTTCGATAACCCAACAGATATTGATCAGTTAAAAAGAAGGGCCTACTATGCGCAAGGAACGGCCGATTTAGTAGTGTTTGAATCAACCGGAACAAATAATTTAAATACAAACACTCGTGCCGACAATCACACACACAACGTATCAATTAATATCCCGCCACATACTCATGGATTCAGCGTTAATATTCCAAGCCATAAACATGATTTCACCGTTCCCGCCCATGTGCACCAGATCGAGTTGCCGGATCATACCCACGAAATTGAGTATGGTATTTTTGAGGATTCAACCACTGCCTCGACTGTCTCTATTAAGGTTGGAGATAACGTAATTCCTGGAACTGATACACGTCGCGAACGGTTTAACTTAGTACCGTACCTTCCTAAAAACGAGGATGGGACCGTGCGAAGAGGGTGGATTGAGATTGAAATGACACCAAACCGAAGAGCGAGAATTGAAGCCCAGATTACTGCACGAGTATTTATCAAATCACAGCTAGGAGGAGAATTTTAATGAAACAAAAATATGCACAGATTACTTTAAAAAATGGTACACATATCCAGATTGGTGTGAAGCATACTAAGGATTATCGTGATATGAGAAATAAAATTATCAATGCTAAAAACACTTTCGTTGATCTAATCGATTCTTGCACGGTTAAAGCTGACGAAGTTGTTTTAATTGAGCTTTTAACATATACCATCGAGGGGGAAGAAAAAGATGAAGATTGAAATCAAGTACCACAGTACAGAACCGATTTTCGTGGATGCGACGGAAGATGAAATTAAAGGAATTCAGCCGGCGTTAACCGAAAAAGATGAGTATGGGAATTTAATCACAGCCGCTATTTTTCTTGGTGGTTTTCCATACAGTCCCGTCGGCATTCAATATATTAGACCGGTGACGGAAGAGACTACTGATTAGTGGTCTCTTTTATTTTTTGAGAAAAGGTGGGGAACGTATGACAAATGGATCAGGGGAAGAAGAACTTTGGCGAGAGGTTTTGCAGCGCCTCACAGCGATTGAAATGAATACTAAAGGACTTGATGATGTATCCAAAAAAGCAAACGAGGCTTATGCGTTGGCCAATGCAAACCGAGATGATATTGCCGAATTAAAATCTGACCAGAAGACTAATCGAGCCTGGTTAATGGGTATTTTGGCAACAGTTATCGGATATATCATTATGAACTACATTTTGAAATAGGGGGAAAACGATATGGATTTTACACAATTTTTAGTACCAGGAGTAGTTGTTGGCTGTTTGGTCATTGGCTACTGTCTGAAACGAATTGAGGCTTTAAAAATTAATGACTACATTCCAACCATTCTCGCATTGTCCGGCGCAATTATCGGTGGCTTGCTGAATGGTTTTTATGTGGAAACAGTTATTGCCGGAGCCATAAGCGGTTTAGCCTCGACAGGACTGCACCAGGCATTCACTCGTTTCATGGATGGATTGAGTGGAGAAGTAAGTTCTGTTGACAAAAATGACCAAGAAAATAACTTGTAGGGGGGATCAGCATGGCTGGAAGCATACAGAAATTTATCGACAGAATGATTTATTGGTGCCAGACTGTGAGTCTTGGATACGACCAAAGCAATCGCCAGGACTTTAGAAATGGCGGCGAAACTGACTGTTCTGCTTTAGTAATTTATGCGTTAAAAGAGGCTGGATTTGACACCGGAACTGCATCATATACTGGCAACATGCGCTCTAATCTATCCGCACGAGGATGGCTGGTATTATCAAATAACGGCAATCCACAGCCCGGGGACATCTTGTTAAATGATATTAACCACGTAGCTGTGTATATCGGCGGAGAAAAGCTTGCCCAAGCCTCAATCGACGAAAACGGACGGATTACTGGTGGAGCTGGTGGAGACCAAACAGGACGTGAGACCAACATCAGCAACTACTATAACTACCCATGGACATGTTATTTAAGATGGGGAGGCAGTTCTGATGCAGGCAATTCGACAGGAGGGAAAATTAAGATGAAAACATTAAAACTAAGCACAGCTGTTAACTTGCGAAAATCAGCTAGTACTGGCGCTGGTATCATCGCCAATTTACCAGCCGGAACTACGATTAAGTTTGATGACGTAGTGCTTGCTAGTGGCTATATTTGGGCTGTTCAGCCACGAACAGACGGTACCAAAGGCTATGTAGCGATGGGGCCAATTACTGCTTATGGATCGATTTTATAAAAATAGCCCCGGGCTTCCGGGGCAGTACATAGAAAAAATTAAATCAGCAATCCTCCATATTCTTCAAGATCCATTAAATCGAGAGTGACCATTTGATATATCTGCAAGCGCCGAACATTATCGTTTATTCTCCAGAATTTAATGGCAGAATCCAACCTGAGTAATACAAATCCAGTTGCGGTTCGAACTTCTCCAATCGAGTTTTTATACTGATAATCCATCTGACTCACTCCTTTAAGAGAAAATACGCACTAATCTATAGATCCTTAATCGCATCTTGTATTTGTGACATCGGAGGCTGTTTAAAACTAGATACTCCATCTGCCGGCTCGTACCGACGAAGTACAATATCTTTAGTCGTGACGCGATTGTAGCGGTATATGATTGATTTAGGGGCGTACTCTGGATCAATATCGAAGACAAAAAATAAATCCTTATTGTACTTTGTCAATATAGCCGGCACTCGAAAATGTTTTCGACCGGATTCGTACATATACTTAGCTACCGCTTCCTCCAAGAATAATAGAGGGACATCAGACCTTACTAGCAATTGATAGTCCTGTCTAAATTGTTCTGTTTCAGGTGAATTATACGCAAGAGCAGGCACCATTTTTAATCACCTCACTGGAATTTATAGTTCAAATTGTACGAACGTATGTTTGTTTTGTAAAGCGAACAAAATCTAAAAAAGCCCTGGCACCAGCCAAGGCTATAAACTATTTTAAAAGTATATCTAATGAAGCAAGTACTTCGTCAGCAGCTTCAATTCGTCCCCGATACTCGGCAGAATCGGATTTCACAGGTTTGTCAATCAGGCTAAAGTAAAGTACCGGTTTATCCAAGTTGTCCGTCGTTAGCTTAATTTTTAAATCATTTACCAGAGAGGCGGTTTTCTTTTGACCGGTAACAGCTCCGACGATTGCACCAGCACCGCCGAAAAGAATACCACCGACTGCGGCGCGTCCTAGACCTCCAGAAGTGACCGAGGTACCATTTTCCACTAGTTCGTATCCGGTGATAGAATCGAGTTGATAGATAGTAGTAGGCGACTTCTCAAACTTGGTAAATAGGCGGTGCTCTTCATCCACCAATAAGATAGTAGAAAGTGCCTTAGTCGGTTTAAATGTTTCTAGAAGGCTATTCGCAGCTTCTTGCTTTGCTTCTTCTTGATTATTTTTTTCTTGATACATAATTTGGAGTTCGTCTAATGATTTAGCTTTTAGATTATCTTGATCTGCTTTAAACGCCCCCGCCAGCAGAATGACACACTTCGTGCAGATTGTTTCACCAGAGTCTAAAGTAAATGCTGCGTTGGTTAGACCTGTCTTACCTGCACAGAGCGAGCAGGTAGGTTTTTCTTTTTTTCCAAACAATCCCATGATCACACCTCAGTTCATTTTGATAAGTAAATTGTAGCATATTCTACAAGAATTTAATCCCCAAAAAAGACCCATTGAAAATGAATCATATTTTTTTTGATGAGAAGTAAAACAAATAAATTCGTTTTTTTATATGCTGCGTTTTTCTCAGAAAAAAGTTACGTTAACCTTTATATATAAGGTTTGTTTTTTCCTTAATAAAAAATTAATAATTAATTTTAGTTATTTTAAAATATTTTTTGATGAAAATTCTATATACCCGATGTAGTCTGTTTTGGTAAAAACAGGGCTGATTATTTTAAAATATTAGCTAGTATTAGCCAATATTAATTTGAAGAGAAGTCCAAGACTGCCATCGTCAATCTCTTCAAAAAGCAGAGAGTGTTTTTTTTTATAAAACGGACTGTTAGATTGCGTGGCACACCTCTTATAGCGTGGTATTATTATCTCAACCGGAAGTGAGAGAGCACGGCGCCTGGCTCGAAAGGAGGAAAATTTGGGAAAACTAAACATTGTTGATCCACTTGATGAGCTTGATGTAAATATAGTCAATATTAGAAATCTGTTTACTACAATTTTGCGACTTACAGAAGGGTCTTTTGACAGTAGCTGTGAAAAAGAGATTAGAACAATAGCTGCTGCTGGTGTAAACTTTGTCAATGAGTGCGAAGAGTTTACTAAAGTAGCAAGATTTGAATGAGTTTTGATGTGCAAAATGCGTGCAATAGTATTCGTACTTTTGCTGATTACTAACTTTCTGCAATATTTGTATGAGTGCTATTGCACCTTATTTATCGAGGTTTTAATAGCTTTGCTATTCATATAGGAAAGGAAATCTCAATATTTGGAATTGTATTAAAAACAGGAAACAAACCGCTACAGGCTCAGGCTTGTGGCGGTTTGTTTGTCTGTGACTATTTTAAAAGTAGCCCACGACAAATAGCCCGTCATAGTATGACAGGAGTTATTGTTTAGGGCTATAGACAATATTTTCAACAGCGCAATTTTGTAGAAGGTCTTCGCAAGCTTTGGTTTCCGATTGTGACAAATTGTAGAACTTGTGCTAGCGTAAGTTGCTTTTGCGCGTCTTTTAGCCAATGTACTAGTACTTTGCCTAAGAAGAGGTGTATTCTTTGATAGCGGATTTTTAGTTGTCGCCATTCTTCCGCAGTAAAAAACTCCCGAAATTCTCCTAAGAAAAGGGCTAGCCAAGGGTTGGCGCCTTGATCCCAAGGAGTATCCAGATAGATTTCCCGTACTTCTTTTTGATAAAGGGCGGGTTGGAGGGGCTTTGCGCGACTGGCAAGTTGAGGCAAAAGACGAATTAAACGCAAATAACCAAGGAAATGAACGGGATTGCCTGAGCCGTAATAATAATCATTTTTCAAACGGCGGGCAGTGGTCTCTGGTTTAAAATAAGCAATTTGGTTCATTGATAGGAGAAATTTCATAGCTTGCTCCTTTCCAGTTGGCCAAAAGAGACAGAGAAATAGAAAGTGTTCCTTACATCTATCATACCGCTGTTTTGAATTTTAATGAAGGTTATTTAATTATTTTAAAGCGGCAATGACGAGTTTGCAGAGGGATGTTGAATCAATCACTGCCTTGAATTTTTTGTATCTCAATGAAAGACGACTGTTTTACAACGGATTTTTAGACAATAAGAATTCCTTTAAAAAAAAGCCTTTTCAAAAAATCTCGAACTTGACTTTTTTTTGACCAGCTTGTATTATCCTACTTGGGCACCCTTTTAGTAGGGTACACGAAACTGTGATTTCAAAGCTCCCTATTCATTTGGATAGGGAGCTTTTCTATTTTTCATGATACAGTTCATGAGTTTGATCAACTTGTGGAGTGTGAGATGGAAATTTGTTTTACAGTGCTTTCCCATCATACAGGAAAAGGAGTAGTTATATGACGAAATATATTTTTGTAACAGGCGGCGTGGTTTCTTCTATTGGAAAAGGGATCGTAGCAGCATCCCTTGGCCGGCTGCTAAAAAATCGCGGGTTAAAGGTCACCATTCAAAAATTCGACCCATACATCAACGTTGACCCGGGAACCATGAGTCCTTATCAGCATGGGGAAGTTTTTGTCACAGATGATGGCGCGGAAACCGACTTGGATTTAGGCCATTACGAACGTTTCATCGACATCAATTTGAATAAATACTCCAATGTGACCACTGGGAAAATCTATTCAGAAGTTTTGCGCAAAGAACGCAAAGGAGAATATTTAGGCGCTACGGTGCAAGTGATTCCTCATATTACCAATGAAATCAAAGAAAAAATTATGCGAGCTGCCAAAATGACCGACTCAGATGTGATTATCACCGAAGTTGGGGGAACAGTGGGAGATATTGAATCTTTGCCATTTTTGGAAGCTTTGCGCCAAATGAAAGCAGACGTGGGTTCTGATAATGTGATGTACATCCACACCACATTGATTCCTTACTTGAAAGCTGCTGGAGAAATGAAAACCAAGCCAACCCAACACAGCGTAAAAGAATTACGTGGCTTAGGGATTCAACCAAATATTTTAGTGGTTCGCACAGAATTGCCAGTTTCTCAAGGAACCAAAAATAAATTGGCTCAATTTTGTGATGTGGCACCAGAAGCAGTTATCGAATCCCGGGATGTGGAAACTTTGTATTCCATTCCATTGATGTTACAAGCTCAAAAAATGGATCAAATCGTTTGTGATCATTTGAAATTAGATGCACCAGAAGCAGATATGAGCGAATGGAAAGCCTTGGAAGAACGGGTCTTAAACTTGCAGAAAAACGTGCGCATCGCTTTAGTCGGCAAATATGTGGAATTACCAGATGCTTATCTATCTGTAGTGGAATCTTTGAAACATTCCGGTTTCTTCTATAATTCTGATATCACCATTGATTGGATTCAAGCCGAAGAAATCAATAAAGACAATGTAGCAGAGCGCTTAAAAGACGCAGATGGCATCTTAGTTCCCGGCGGCTTTGGGGATCGTGGGTTGGAAGGTAAAATCGAAACCATCCGCTATGCCAGAGAAAACGATGTGCCATTTTTAGGAATCTGTCTGGGAATGCAAATGGCTTGTGTGGAATTTGCTCGTAATGTGGTGGGCTTAGAAGATGCGGCCTCTGCGGAAAACGATCCTGATACTGCTAACAATATCATCGACTTAATGGCTGACCAAGAAAACATCGAAAACCTTGGCGGTACCTTGCGCCTTGGCTTGTATCCATGTAAGTTGAAAAAAGGCACCAAGACCGCAGCAGCTTATGACAACCAAGAAGTGGTGCAAGAACGCCACCGTCACCGTTATGAATTCAACAACCGTTACCGGGAAATCTTTGAAGCTAACGGCATGGTCTTCTCCGGGGTTTCTCCTGATAACCGTTTAGTTGAAATCGTGGAAATTCCTGAAAATAAATTCTTTGTAGGTTGCCAATTCCACCCAGAATTAATCTCACGCCCAACGCGTCCTCAACGCTTGATTAAAGCTTTTGTAGGTGCAGCTTTGGCGGATGCAGAAGGAAAATAATCCTTTCATACTAGTAAAACTCTGTCAGACTTCGTTCAAGTTTGACAGAGTTTTTTTGCATACTATTTATTAGCTAACAGGGGGAGGCAAAAAGTGTTTAAATTAATTTACAAAATATATTTAACAAATTAAAAATAAGCGTTTACAAAGATCTGTTGTATGTGCTATATTTAATGTGTAAATAAATTTAATTATTTTACTAGTAAAATTTATCTTTTAGGTTTTCATTCGAGAAAGAAGGGCAGAACATGACATTAAAAAAATTACCAGAGAATTTTATTATGGGAGGAGCGACAGCGGCCTATCAATGTGAAGGTTCTACTGATTCATATGGAAAAGGAAAAGTTGCATGGGATGACTTTTTGGTAGCCAAGGGACGCTATACAGCGAATCCAGCAAGTGATTTTTATCATCAATATCCTGTTGATTTAGCGCTGTGCAAAAAATTTAAAATTGATAGTATTCGCATGTCCATTGCTTGGAGTCGTATTTTTCCTGATGGTTATGGCGTGGTAAACCAAGAAGGTGTAGATTTTTATCATCGAGTATTTGCAGAATGTCGCAAACAAGGAGTGCTACCCTTTGTGACTTTACATCATTTTGACACACCGAAAGCATTATTTGATCAAGATGATTTCTTAAACCGTGATAATGTGGATCATTTTGTTGAGTATGCGAAATTTTGCTTTGATGAATTTCCGGAAGTTCATTATTGGAGTACGTTTAATGAGATTTATCCGGTAGCTTCTAATCAATATTTATTGGGATCTTTTCCGCCAGAAGTTCAATTTGACATTAGTAAGACGGTAACTTGTTTGCACAATATGATGTACGCCCATGCTAGAGCAGTTAATATTTTTAAAGAAGGTAATTATCCCGGTGAAATCGGCGTGGTCCATTCCTTGGAAACCAAATATCCCGCGAGCAACCGTCCTGAAGATCTTCATGCTGCAGCGTTAGATGACGCTTTATCAATCAAGTTATTATTAGATGCCACTTATTTGGGATACTATTCTGAGACTACTTGGCATTTGGTACAAGAAATTTTGGATGCCAATCAACAAAGTGTTGCCATTGATTCCGATGATTTTATTGAAATGAAAAAAGCAGCCAATCGCAATGACTTTTTAGGAATTAATAATTATGGTAGTCATTGGGTCAAGGCTTATGAAGGAGAAAGTACGTTACACTACAACACCACCGGAGAAAAAGGGACTCAAGTTTATCGGATCAAAGGCATTGGCGAGCGAATTGTCCGGGATGATTTACCAAAAACAGACTGGGATTGGATTATCTATCCTAAAGGTCTAGCAGATTTATTGATACGGATAAAAGATGAATATCCAAATTACCATAAAATTTTTATTACGGAAAATGGTTTGGGTTATAAAGATGTCTTTGATGAGGGGGTTATTATGGATGATGCCCGGATTGACTATTTACGCCAACACTTCAATGCCATTGCTGATGCCATTGAACAAGGGGTCAATGTGGCCGGTTACTTTATCTGGTCATTGATGGATGTTTTTTCTTGGGTGAATGGCTACACGAAACGTTATGGGCTATTTTATATTGACTTTGAAACCCAAAAACGTTATCCAAAAGAATCAGCCTATTGGTATAAGTTTGTCAGCGAGAATAAAGTAATTATTTAAATTAATTTTTATTAGAAGGAGGACTTAGAATGAATAAAGAAGAACTTTCCATGTTAGGTTTTGAGATCGTGGCATACTCTGGAGATGCTCGCAGTAGCTTGTTGAAAGTTTTACACCAAGTGCGGGAGGGAAATTTTGAGAATGTAGCAGAACTACTGAAAGATGCCGATGAAAATTTAAAACTAGCCCATAATGCACAAACCAAAGTATTAGCAGATGAAGCTGGAGGGGCTAATTTAGACATTGGCTTTATTTTTATCCACGGACAAGATCACTTAATGACCACTATTTTGTTACGGGACATTATTCAAGATTTTATCGAGTTATACCAAGAAAAATACAATCAGGCTAAATAGGAGGAGAGTCAACTATGAAGGTCATCATCAATCAAATTGAGAAAATGAAACCGTTTTTCGAAAAGATATCCCGTAATATTTATTTGGGAGCGATTCGAGATGGATTCTTAACCGCCATGCCAGCTATTTTATTTTCTAGTATTTTTATTATGGTAGCAGCAGTACCGGAAGTTTTTGGCTTTACTTTGCCGGCCGCTTTTTCTGCCTGGTTATGGAAAGTCTATGGTTATTCCATGGGTGTGGTAGGGCTTTTAGTAGCCGGCACTACCGCTCGTTGTTTGACCAATTCCATGAATCGTCAAATGTCTGATTCCGGTAAGCAAATCAATGAAGTATCAGTGATGCTAGCAGCTATTGTAAGTTTCTTATTGTTAGGTGTGGATCAAATTGAAGGTGGAATTTCCACCGGTTATATGGGAACCAAAGGATTAATTGCGGCTTTTATCGCAGCTTTTATTACTGCCAATGTTTATAAATTTTGTGTGAAACGTGACATTACCATTCAAATGCCTAAAGAAGTGCCAGGCACGATTACTCAGATGTTTCGTGATATTATTCCTTTTTCGATTGCGGCCTTTATTGCAGCTATTTTAGATGTACTGGTTCGGATGGTAACAGAAGTCTCTTTAGCTGAATCGGTCATTAATCTGTTGCAACCGTTGTTTAGTGTGGCAGATGGTTATGTAGGAATCGCCATTATTTGGGGAGCTATGGCTTTGTTCTGGTTTGTGGGCGTTCATGGTCCTTCGATTGTTGAACCGGCGATTGCCGCGATTATTTATGCCAATGTGGAAACTAACTTTGAGCTTTTTAAACAAGGAGAACAAGCTTCAAAAGTCTTAACAGTCGGCTTAGGAAATTTCGTAGGAACCATGGGGGGAACTGGGGCAACGCTAGTAGTACCGTTTTTATTTATGCTCTTTGCGAAATCGAAACAACTAAAAGCTGTAGGGAAAACTTCTTTTATCCCTGTCTGCTTTGCTGTGAATGAGCCGTTATTGTTTGCAGCGCCAGTTATTCTAAATCCTTATTTCTTTGTGCCATTTTTAATCACACCGATGATTAATGTTTGTATCTTCAAGTTTTTCGTTGATGTCTTGAGTATGAATAGTTTTATTTCTGTCCTTCCATGGGCGACCCCTGCGCCAATCGGTTTAGTAATGGGGACTGGGTTTGCACCACTGGCCTTTGTTTTAGCGATTGTTTTGATTTTAGTGGACGCGGTTATTTATCTGCCATTTATTAAAGCTTATGATGCAGAACTAGTTGCGCAAGAAGCAGCCAATGCAAAAATTGCTACGGAAGTAACCGAAATTGTAGAAGAATTAGCTCAAGGAACTACTGCTTTGGCAACCGGTGATGCAAAGGATAAAATTGGATCAGGCAAGAAAGTATTGGTTCTGTGTGCTGGAGCGGGTACGTCTGCCATGTTAGCCAATGCCTTGGAAGAAGGAGCTAAAGAAACAGGTGTGGGGATTACGGCTCAAGCTGGTGCTTATGGTTCTCACTATGATATTATGAAAAATTTTGATTTGATTGTTTTAGCTCCTCAAGTAAATTCGTATCTAGAAGATATTCAAAAAGATGCGGCTAAGTTAGGGGTAAAAGTCGTGGCGACAAAAGGAGCCCAATACATTAACTTGACTCGTGATCCCGCTGGAGCCGTTGATTTTATTTTAAGTGAGTTATAAAGGAAAAGAACGCAACATGGAGCGATAAAAATTGTTCCATGTTGTTTTTAAAAGGATGTGTAGCGATGTGTAAGGCGGTATTGTTTGATTTTAATGGGACTTTGTTTCAAGATTCTCCTCTCCACGAAAAAGCCTGGCTAACCTATGCCAAAGAAGAAGCAGGAAAATTATTGACACCAGATGAGTTTCAAAAAAATGTTCATGGTCGGAATAATCGTTTGATTTTGGAATATTTATTTGAGCGAGATTTTACCTTGGAAGAAGCCATCGAATATGGTGAAAGAAAAGAAGAAATTTATCGTCAAATGGTAAGAAATAAACCGGACTGTGCATTTTTAACTCCGGGAGCTACAGAATTTTTAGATCATTTAAAAACACTAGGAATTCCTCGTAACATTGCTTCCGCCTCTGGAAAAGGGAATATGGATTTTTATTTTGAGCTTTTTGATTTGGAACGCTGGTTTGATTATGAAAAAATTATCTATGACAACGGCAAGCGTAAAAGTAAACCTGATCCCGAGTATTATTTACAGGCAGCGCAAAATATTGAAATATCACCCGCAGATGCAGTTATTTTTGAGGATTCTCCCTCTGGACTTTTAGCAGGAAAAAAGGCTGGAGCAAGAAAGTTGTTTGCGATTATTACAGAAAACAACGAAGAGGATTTGCGGAAGTTGCAACTGGCAGATGAAGTTGTGGCTGATTATCAAGATGAACGAGTAGTAAAGTTATTTTCTTAATGAAACAAAAAACGGTGAAGCCCTCAAAGCTTTCACCGTTTTTTCGTTTAATAGAAGGGTTTGGTTGGAACGAAACTTTTCCGGATGGTTAAGTTTGCTCCTAAAAGAATTGATTTAGTAATGTTACGAGGATAAACCAATTGATCAGAAAGCAAGTCAATGGTGGATTTCGCCATTTCTTCCACATCAATATGAAAAGTTGTCAATGGAACAGAAACGTACTTGGCCATTTCGTGGTCATTGACACTAATTAAAGACATGCGCTTAGGTAATAAAATTCCTTTTTCTGTAAAGCCTTGTAATACCCCTACTGCAATCGTATCTGAGGCGATAAAGCAGGCCTCAGGTAAATCATCTTCTAAAGTGTCCACCATTTTACGAGCCATTTCAATCCCGGTTTCGATGGTAAATTCTCCTTGGGTAAAAATATATTTTTCTTCTAATAAACCTTTATTGGCCAAATGTTCACGAAAGGCTCGCTCGCGGCTGTCCATCTCAAATTTTCCTGAGTCAGGATTTAAAAATTTTCCGCCAATCAAGCCGATTTTTTGAATTCCCTCATTTAAAAAGTAATCAATGGCCTCTCTTGTTAACTCACGAATATTTGTATCGACGGTATCAAATAATTTTGGTAGGGGATTAATTCCTCGAACAACTCCTTTTATTCCCCGGTGATGCAAGATGAGCAGTTCTTCTCGGGAAATAGGGCCAATGGCAATAAAGCCAGATACATCTTCGGGAATTTTTTCGATTCCTTCTTCTTTACTAATAAAAACTAAATCCATATTGGCAGTCTTTGAATATTTCTCCAAACCATCTTTTAGGTTTTTGAAATACGCATCTTCCATAATCTGCTCTTCAGAAAGCCAGAATAAAACGGCGATAGTATGCAGGGAAGTTTTAATTTTTGAACGGTCATACCCCAAAGCTAGAGCTGTTGTAATGATTTTATTTTTTGTTGAAGGGGTAATGGCTAATGTCTCATCCCCTTTGAATAAGCGGGAGATAAGTGCGGATGAATAGCCGGATTCTTTTGCAACGTCACGAATAGTAACCATGGAAACGCCTCCTGTTTATTAACTATACTAAATTTATTTACAAAATGGAATGGAAAAACTCATAATCTATCACTGAAAAAGTTTAATTTTCTATTTTAGAATGAATATGTGGAGGTAATCTGTCAATTATAGTTAGTTCCTTTCATAAAAAGTTAAGAGTAACTGATTTAAGGGAAAATAAGTCTCTTTCTTTACAGAGGACAAGCCTTTCGCTATAATTAAACACCTAACCCAACCAGACGCTTTGCCTATCGATTCTGCTTTGTCAGTAGTCGATAGTTTTTTTGCGTCGAGTTCTATGTCAGCGTTCAAGAAAAAGGAGGGTACACATGACTCAAGTTACCGAAACAATTATTTTAAAAGGGATGCGGCAAAATAATCTCAAAAATGTCTCTTTGGAAATTCCCAAAAACAAGATTACCATCTTTACGGGAGTCTCTGGTTCAGGGAAATCTTCCATTGTTTTTGACACCATTGCCAATGAAGCCGGTCGTCAGATGAATCAGACGTACAGCACTTTTGTCCAAGGGTATTTACCGAAATATAAAAAGCCAGTGGTGGACAGTATCCAGAATTTGTCGCCAGCTTTTATTGTGGATCAACGCCGCTTAGGAGGCAACGCCCGTTCTACGTTAGGTACTCGTACAGATATTTATAGTTTTTTGCGCTTGCTGTATTCTCGGGTTGCAAAACCCTTTGTCGGTTTTTCTCATGTGTATTCTTTTAATGACCCAGAAGGTATGTGTCCAGTATGTCAGGGCATTGGGCGGGTGATTGCGCCGGATTTGTCGAAAATTTTGGATATGACCAAGTCTTTAAATGATGGTGCTGTTTTGTTCCCGACTTTTGCCAAGGGGAGCTGGTATTACAATTCCTTTGCGGTGAAGGATTTCTTCGACTTGGATTTGCCCCTTAATCAATACCCCCAAGCGTTATTGGAAAAACTTCTCTATGGTCACGGAGAAAAAGTAATTGTTCCTCACAAAGAGGGTACTTTTAAGACGGATTATGAAGGAATCATCTACAAGTTTCGTCGTTTGTTTATTGAACGGGATTTGAGCCAACATTCAGAAGCCACTCAAAGACGTCTGACAGAATACACCACCATGGATTTATGTGAAGCTTGTCAAGGCAAACGACTCAATTCCAAATCTTTAAGTAGTACTATTCATGGCGTGAACATTGATCAAGCAGCTCACATGGAATTAGGGGAGTTATTAAACTTTATTCAGTCTTTAGACTATCCCGAAGTTCAGCCGATTTTAACCGAAATGACTTTGCGATTGCAAAATTTAATTGATATGAACTTGGACTATTTGTCTCTGGCTCGGGAAACAACGACTTTATCTGGTGGAGAATCCCAGCGCATCAAAGTGGTGCAATATCTGAATAACAGTTTAAACAATATCATCTATGTTTTTGATGAACCAAGTACCGGTCTTCATCCTCGAGATGTGCAAAGCTTAAATCGCATGTTGCAAAAACTTCGAGATAAAGGCAATACGGTCTTAGTGGTGGAACACGATCCAGATGTCATTGCAGTAGCGGACTTTATTGTGGACGTGGGGCCGTTAGCCGGTAGTCACGGAGGCGAAATCACTTTTACTGGTAGTTTTGAAGACTTAAAAAACAGCGATACGCTAACCGGGCGCTATTTAAACCGCGAGCTACCTCTAAATGAACAGCCTCGCAGTGCTAGCACATTTTATCAAGTGTCCAATGCTAGTACGAATAATTTGCAAAACGTCTCAGTAAAAATCCCGAAAGAAGTCTTTACCATAGTTACCGGGGTAGCAGGCTCTGGGAAGAGTTCCTTAATCTTTGGAGATTTTGTTAAAAATTATCCTGAAGCCATTGTGATTGATCAAAGTGCTTTGCATAAATCTTCTCGCTCCAATTTAGCCACCTATACGAAAATCATGACGCCGATTCGGGAAAGCTATGCCAAAAAACATCAAGTAGACAAGTCTCTCTTTAGCTTTAACTCAGCTGGAGCTTGTGAACACTGCCAAGGTAAGGGCTATGTGGTGATGGAGTTGGCCTTTATGGAAGGGGTCAAAACTACGTGCACGGCCTGTGGGGGAACTCAGTACAAAGAAGAAGTACTCCAGTACAAATTAGGCGGCTATAATATAGTAGAAATTTTAAAGATGACCGTTAGCGAGGCGCTGGCTTTCTTTGAAAATGCCAAGATTCAAAAGACGCTAGCCACCTTAGAAGAAGTGGGGTTAGGCTATCTTTCTTTAGGTCAGATGATGGATACCTTATCTGGAGGTGAGTGTCAGCGAATCAAGCTAGCTAGTGAATTGCACAAATCTGGTAATCTCTATATTTTAGATGAGCCTACTACCGGTTTGCATATGGCTAACGTAGGGGAACTGTTAGAGCTTTTGCAAAAATTGGTGAACAATGGCAGTACGGTGATTGTGATTGAACACAATGTGGAAGTCATTAAACAAGCAGACTGGATCGTGGATGTGGGGCCAGAAGCCGGTAAAAAAGGTGGCCAAATTTTGTATGCAGGTTTGGTGAAAGACTTGCCTAAAACGAAATCCATCACGGCAAATTATTTATAAAAAGCGATCCTCCAGACTTTCTCAGTAGTCTGGAGGATTTTTCATGCTATACTTATGCTGCAAATATCCTATTTACTGGAAATATCGAAAGGAGCACACTATGCTCACTAAATCATATTATCAATCCCCTCTAGGCCAAATGCTTTTCGTCAGTGATAAAGAAGCTCTCTTAGGCCTCTGGTTTGTGGATCAAAAATATTTTGGTGCCGGTTTTACTTTAAATGAAATACCTCAACACACCACTTCAATTTCTAGAAAAGTCACTCATTGGCTAGATCGTTATTTTAATCTAGAAGCACCAAGTCTTACAGGATTACCCTTAAAACCTCAAGTCACGGACTATCGCCAAGAAGTTTTACAAGTTTTAAAAGAAGTTCCTTATGGTCAAGTGGTAACCTATGGCGCCTTGGCTCAAAAACTACAAGCTAAGGGAAGACAGACTTCTCCAAGGGCTGTAGGCGGTGCAGTGGGGCACAATCCTATTTCGATTTTGATTCCTTGCCATCGGGTAATAGGAACAGACGGCTCATTAACTGGTTACGCCGGGGGCTTAGAGCGGAAAATTGCTTTATTGAAGTTAGAAGGAGTAGAAGTTAGTCATTTGAAATAGACAGTAAGAATTCGTTTTACTGGTATTTTTTTTAACTTGTGCTAAAGTGAGGCTCTAAGCAAAAATGTGGAGGCGCATCATACATGTTAAACGAAAAATTTTTAGAAGTAATAGCTCATGAAGGGGCAGTAACGATTATTTCCAGCAGTGAAAAAGCACCCGGGTTTCATGCGGTAAATACATGGAATAGCTACATCCATATTGAGGGAGATACACTGTACATTCCAGCAGCGGGGATGCACTCCATTCAAGAAGATATGAAAAATAATAATCACTTGATGCTCACCATGGGTTCTAAAGAAGTAATGGGAACGGTGGGCTGGGGCGCCGGCTTTCATGTGTTCGGTACAGGACGCTTCCTCGAATCTGGAGATATTTATGATAAAATGCATGAAGAAATGCCGTTTTTGACACGAGTACTTGCGGTAGATGTGGAAAGTGCACAACAAAAAATCTAACAAAGCATTTGGATAAATAACGTAAAGGCGTGTGTCATAAATCATTTCTAAGGAATAAATAGCGAATATTCCAACAGACTTCTCAAGGAAAGATATGATAACCACAATCGCTGTGTTTGAAATTTTTACCAATGAAAAGACAAAGACAAGCAACTTCCCCTGATGCTTAATGGAAGTTGCTTGTCTTTTGTGGTCTTACGTTTGGAATTGTTCAATTCAGAGGATGATGACGCGATTATTGTCACAAACTTTTTTGTAACCATCGTTAGCTCAGAATGAAATTAAAGCAGATGATTGTCTTTCAAGAGCTCCCCGAGATAGGTATGCTCAAATTTTTTAGCAAAATGTCCTAAAGCTTTCTTTTCCACAAAAGGCAAATCCATCTCTGTTAGTTTTTTGCGGTCGCTTAAGTAATAGATTGAGCTAGCCAATGTTCTGAGATCGTAGGCAGAATCAAAGACTTCTGGAACACCACGATTCACATCTAAAAGTTGATAGACAGCTTCCATTGCTGTACGTACCGAATACTCAGTGGTAAAGACGGTATCTCGAACTGTATCAGCGAAGTTACCGATAAAGGCCAAATTCTTTGAACCATTCGGCACTACTTTTGGTCGATCACCTGGTTCTCGAAGCATAAAGTAGGAGGTGATAAAAGGCATGTAAACAGGAATGGCTGTGCAAGCAGTTTCGGAAAGAGCTTGAATATCAGCTTCAGGTACCCCTAAATGATACATCAACTCTTGGGCAATTTCTTGTCCACTACATTGTTCAATTGGCTTTTTGATATAATTTCCTTCTTTGTTAGACAAGAGACCGTAAACCCACATAACAGTTTGTTGATCATTTTGTTCTTTGAAATGAGGTTGACGGTGGATGGTAAAGCTCATCAGCCAATTGGAATCTTTAATCGTGATAATCCCACCAGTGACCACTTTGCCGCTGCGGAGTTTTCGTTGAGTTAGACGGCTGATATAAGGTTCGATATCAAAATTTTCCCAAGTAATAGTAGCGGAAACAAACCAGCTTTCGTCAGGCAAATTTTCACAAAAGACTTCGGGATGGCCAAATTCTGGTGATTGTTTGGCTAAGTTTTTCCAAAGATTCCAGCTACCGCCCAACTCATGACTAATCGGTGCCGGTGTTTTGTGATCACCTTGGGTTGAACTTTCTGTGATCGAGCCATTCGTCACAAAAACCAAATCATTTTCGGTTAAAGGAATTTCTTTGGTGGCACCATTTTGGGTCATGAGAATTGATTGAGCAACTTTGGTATCATTGTCCATAGCTACCTTAATATCATTGATCTTAGTTGCGTATTGGAAATCCACTCCTTGATCTTGCAAGAAGGAAAGCAATGGTTTTACTAAAGATTCATATTGATTATAACGGGTGAATTTTAAGGCAGTGAAGTCAGGTAAGCCTTTGATATGGTGAATAAAGCGCATCACATAACGACGCATTTCAATGGCGGAATGCCATTTTTCAAAGGCGAACATAGAACACCAGTACAGCCAAAAGTTGGAAGCAAAAAATTCTTCAGTGAAGACATCTTCAATTTTTTTGCCAATCAGTTGGTCTTCGGAAGTCATAAAGAGTTCCACCAATTCCTTTTGGGCTTTTTTGGATAAGGTAAAGTCGCCGTCGTCTGCTACCCGTTCGCCTCGATTGTGGATGATTCGGCAATTGGAAGAGTTAGGGTCATCTTGGTCTAACCAGTAAAATTCATCTAAAACGGAGGCGTCTGCTACTTCTAAGGAAGGAACGGAACGAAAGAGATCCCACAAACACTCAAAATGGTTTTCCATTTCTCGTCCACCACGAATCACAAAGCCGTCATGGGGAATGAACTTCCCATCTAAAGAACCACCGGATAATGAAAGCTCTTCATAAATGTGAATACGTGGTCCTTTTATTTGACCATCTCGGATTAAGAAGACTGCCGCTGCCAAGCCTGCTAGCCCAGCGCCAACAATATAGGCGCTCTTGTCATCAACACCTGCAGGTTTTCTTGGGCGGGCAAATGCTTCGTAATTTCCATTCGTATATCTCATGTTTTTCCCTCCAATAAAGTATTTTTGTTGCTAAGCTCATCATAGCAGAGAAAAATTTTTTATTAAAAAGAAAGCCTCTGATTCGTGCTAGACAAAAGTGGCAATCTGTCCAAATGCTTTTTGAAAAAGTGAGGTCTCCATTTTGATTTTTAATGAAAAAAGCCGTCTCCCTTTATAGGCAAGACGACTTGTTTGTTGATTAGTGGGTTTCTGACACGTTTACCGGCGCATTTTGAATTTTTCGCAATAGATTACGAGAAAAAGGGCCGACAATTAACAATTGATAAGGCAAGGCTACCACAAAGTTGGTAATCCAAGCCCGGAAGTAAGCAGTACTAAAAAGCACGCCTGCTTGACCTTCCATAATCATGCCATAAGCTGACATAAAACTAACCATGCCTAAGACCATGAAAGAAGAGATGGTTAAAATCATGTAAATGGGTTTGTACTTTGGTACCGGTAAGGAAAAAGCAATTTTTTTGGCAATGACACCGACAACGAAAACATCTAAGATAAAAGCTACGACAAATCCTAAAGGAAAACCACCTAATAAAGCACCAGCTGTTAACGCGTCATGAATAGCAAGGTTATAAATACTCATCCCTAACACCATTAATCCGCACATTAAAACTGTAAAAATCATTCCTTCTTTTTTGTTTGTTGGCAAAACATTCACTCCTTTAAATTCTGGTTTTTTGACCCAGTGAATTTATGGTAGCAAAAATTTTGTCTCTTCGTAAGCAAAAAATTTCTTTTTTTCATTATTTTTCAGAAAAATTATTACATCGTGTTTTTCAATGGTTCCGCCTCTAAGTATGCCAGCAAGTGTTCCAAGTCATTAATCTGTCTTAATAGACGCCGACCGATAGTAGTATCGCGAATTAATGTCTTGTGGGGGATTTTATCCACCACGTGTTTTACGCCCAAATCTTCTTTTTGCCGGGTTAAAACGTCGGCTACCGAAGTAAAGGGTTGGTGGGTGACGATTTGAAAGCCGATGGAATTGTACAAAAGGGTGTACCCAGCGATGCCTGTGGTCTTTTGATATGCCTTGGATAAGCCGCCGTCAATCACAAAAAGTTTGCCTTCCGCTTTAATGGGGCTTTCTCCTGCTTCGGCTTTTACGGGCGTATGACCATTAATGATATGGGCATTGTCATGGGTTAATCCAAATGTCTCCAAAATCATTTCACAAATTGCTTTTTGGTTGCGCAATTGATAGTAAGGATTTTTGACTTCTTTGTGGGTGGTGACATCGTCGATAAAATAGCGCTCAAACGTAGTCATTTTATCTTTACCAAACAATGGTGAAAAGCGACCACACCAAGCATACCAGTAAAAGTCGGTGGCAAAATCAGTATGAGATTGAGGATTTTGCAGGCCTTGGCGCAGGATTTGCTCCATGACATCTAAGAGTTCTTTACCGGCGTAGTGCTGGCCTTTGATTTTCACGGATTGAAATTCACCAGTAGCGCTTAGGGGCAAGCAACCGTGAAATAAAAGCTGACCGTTATAGCGCAGATACATACTACCTTTTTGGGCTAAGAAATTCATATGTTTGCTCATTTTTTCTGAGCTTTGAAAAGAAGCCAATAGCGCGTTTACCACTCGTTCTTCTTCTTTTGTTAATTCATAGGGAGAAGTTGGGTCAATGGTTTGAAAACAGGTATTGGTCAAGGGATACCACTGGTTATCAATTTGCACACGTTGATTGGCAAAATCCACTTGTTCTAATAAGAGACGATTGTCTAATTGTAAATCGGGACGACGTTTAATCAATTGGCCTTCTAATTTAAATTGTAGAATGGTCAAAGCTTGGTGGACTTTTTCTAAACTTTGCAGATCTTCAAAATCATAGGTCTTATTTTGGCGGATACCCGGGGTAAAGGCAGGATTTTTTTGGTAATGCTTTTCTCCATACGTAAAGAGAGGGCGGAGGTTGAGGCCATAGGAGTCTTCAATTTCATAGAGATAGTTATAACGTGCGGCAATACGCAATAAATTCATCAAGCAAACCGCAGATCCCGCAAAAGCGCCAAGCCAGATGATATCGTGATTCCCCCACTGAATATCCACCGAATGATGATTGATTAATAAATCCATCACTTGATCTGCCGCCACTCCTCGATCAAAGATATCACCCACCACATGAAGATGGTCCACTACGAGGCGTTGAATGGTCTGACATAACGCAATTAGCAGTTGATCGATTTGGCCTAATTGAATCAATTTGTTGATAATTACTTTATCGTATAGTTCTTTATATTCTTCTTCTTCTCTGCGATAAATCAATTCTTCTAATAAATAGCTAAAGGACTGAGGGAGAGCTTTGCGTAGTTTGGAGCGGGAGTATTTATTGGCACAAAACTTGGTGAACTCGATTAATTCACTTAAGCGCGTAGTATACCAAGTGGTAGAAAAAGAGGTTTTTCTAGCTAGGCTTTCTTTGGGATAATAGATAAAAAGGGCTAGCTGTTCCAAATACTCAGGTTTTTTGCGGCCATCAAAGAGGATAAAAAGTTTTTCCCGAATATTGCCGGCACCATTTTTCAGAATATGGGCAAAGGCAGCTGCCTCTCCGTGGAGATCACTGATATAATGCTCCGTTCCTTTGAGCAAATTTAAGATTGCTTCTAAGTTGATTAATTCGGTATAGATATCTTCTTTACATTGGAATTCTTTGTAAAGCAACTCGTAATAATTTTTAGCGTTCATTCACTTTCTCCCAGTTCCCAAGTTTTTCTTTCTCTCATAAGTTATTTTGAAACTTGTATTTAAAAAGATAATAACTTAATAATACTGATTGAAGTCTAGTTTGTAAATGGGAAATTCGGATTTTTGAGTTGGTTTCTGGAGATTGGTATAGTTACAACTGGACAAAATAATTCTAAATAAAAACTCCCTCAAGTTGATTTGAGGGAGTAAGAAATGATTAAAGCAAACTTTTTAAGGTTGGCATATCATGAACTTGATAGAGTTCTTTAAAGGCTTGGATATCTGCCTCTGAGTAGTGGTCAGAATCTAGCTGTAATGCTTCCACTGGTAGGGGATTATCGTTTTTAATTTTGACTTCGATGACCACTGGCCCCTTAGCGTTTTGAGCTGCGGTAAAAGCAGGCTCTAATTGGTCATATTGAGTAACGGTAAAGCCGGTTGCTCCTAGTGCTTCAGCAGCTTTACCAAAGTCAGCATCCGCTAAATCGACTCCGAAAAGTGCAGAGTTGGTGTTTTCTTGTTCGGCTTGGATAAAGCCAAAGGAATCGTTAGTTAAAACGACATTGATAATTGGCAATTGGTATTTTACTTGGGTGATAATGTCCGGCATATTCATGGCAAAACCACCGTCCCCTGATAAAGTGAAGACTTGGCGTTTAGGGAAATGGGCTTTGGCAGCAATGCCTCCGGGAACGCCGTAGCCCATGGTAGCAAACCAGCCCGATGTGGTAAAGGCTTGGCGACCGTTTAAGTTCAAATGACGGACCGAGTGAGTGGTGACATTGCCCACGTCAACGATAAAAATCGCATCATCTTCAGCGATTCGATTGATTTCTTTATAGACAGGTTCAGGACGCAAACGCCCACCGTCGTCAAATTCATCAAAGCTGTGACGCCAGTTATGCCAGTTTCGCACATTTTCTTGATTGGCTGCTAGCCATTTGTCACTAGGCCGAGGTTCACCTAGTTCCACAAGGCGCGCTAAGGTTTCAGCACCGTCTCCAAGAATCGCTACATCTACTGGATGACGGCGGCCAAATTTAGCACTGTCGATGTCAATTTGAATAAATTTAGCATGAGGATTGATAAAAGCACCGGCAAAAGGCATATCACTGCCCACAAAGACCACTAAGTCTGCCAGAGCTAAAGCTTCATTGGCCGGTTTAGTGGCTACTCGGGCACTGGACCCTAAGGCATTTTCAAATTCATCGGCCAAAATCCCCTTTGCTAGCACTGCATTTACCACCGGCATGCTGAAATGTTTTGAGAAGGCTTTGATTTCTGATTCGTGGCCCCGTAAGCCTTGACCGATAAAAAGCACAGGTTGTTTTGCTTCAGCCAAATAAGGTAGGGCTTTTGTTACTTGGGCTTCATCTAGCTGAGGCAAACTAGTCTGGTAAGTTTTAGCTGAAATAGGATAGTCGTCTTCGATTTCTTCAAAACCGTAGTCTACGGGGATGGTAACGACTGCTACTCCTTGATATTTGTAAGCAGCTTGAATGGCATCTTCCACCACATGTGGCAGGCTTTCTGGATTCATGACAGTGCGATTGTAGACACTAACATCTACATAGAGAGGATTTTCATTCATCTCTTGGAAGTAATTGTAGTTCATGAATTTACTGCCTACTTGTCCTAATAAGACCAACAAAGGCACGTGGTCCATTTTGGCATCGTATAAGCCGTTGATTAAATGAGTTGCTCCAGGGCCAGCCGAGCCAAAGGTGCAGGCGATTTTTCCTGAGAGTTTCGCTTCAGCTGCTGCGGCCAAAGCTCCAGCTTCTTCGTGACGGACTTGGATGTAATCCATATTTCCTTGTTCTTTGTACAAGGCTTCCATAGTGGAATTAAAGGAGCCGCCAGGAATCCCGTAAACCCGATCGATTCCCCAAGCTTTCATGACGCGCAACATGGCAACACCAGCAGTGATTTTTGACATGTTCTTCACTTCTTTCTTTAAATTTGACATCCTATGTTCTTATTGTATGCCGGTCTTTAAAAAATGTACAAAAAAGACTCTCGTTCAAAAGAAGGAGAGTCTGAAATTCTTGATTTAATTACTGCTTTTGGTGATGTAAGGATCCAATAAGCCTGCCAAAGCTTCCACATTGCGGCTTTGAATCAACACGGTGCCACTACCGTTAAAGGTGTTAACCAAGCCTTCTCCGGTTTTGAAACCAAAAGTACCAGAAGCCACTTCAATGCGATAGTCCAAGCTAGTGCTCCAGGCCAAAACATGATGATTGTCCACCACTAAAGGTTGGTCGCCAGTTAATGTGATTTCCATAATATCCCCGTAGCCGGAAATTAACATGGTTCCGTTTCCTGTGGTTTCCATTACAAAGAGTCCGCCCGTACCACCAAATAAAGCACCACTAATTTTTTGGCGTGCCATATTGTATTGGACGTTACCATCAGAAGCCAGGTAAGCGCCGGTGTTTAAGCGCCATTGTTCTTGCCCAATGGCTAATTCACGAATGGTCCCCGGTGTTCCTGGAGCGATGGCGATCAGGGCGTTGTCACTAAGACCGGTGGCAGTGGTAATAAAGAAACTTTCGCCACTGGTTACCGAACGTCCTACTGCTCGCAATGCGCCGCCGATACCTTTTTTCCCATTGGCATTCATGTGGCCTTCTAGGTTTATTTGCCCATTGTGATAAACCATGGCCCCTGATTCCAATTTGATTGCTTCGCCTTTTCCCAATTGGACTTCCACTAAAGGAAAGACTGATTGAGATGTCAGTTGGTATTTCATAAAATCCCCACTTTCTATGATGTATTCCAATTTTGATTATACGCTATTTTAAATCATTAAGCTCTTTTAAAGGAGACGAGTTCCATTTGGTGACGGATAAAGAACCATGGTACACTGAAAAATAGATAAATGATGAAGGTGAAAACATGAACTTTTGGCTTTGGCTCATAATAATAGGAATCGTTTTTATAGGCATTGCTTTGCTAGTGGGATTTTGGTATTTGAATCGCTGGGCAAAGTTTTATGTAAATGCCGCAGTAGAACGAGAAAATGATTGGTTCGCCACAGAAGGCGCGGCTTTATTTGATAAATCTTGGCAACAACGCACCGATGAAGAAGACCATGCAGATGCAGACTTTTGGCTACGAGAAGTGACTTGGAAAATCACTACCCAAGATCGTTTGAAACTGACTGCAGCTAGTTTTACTCAAGACAGCCATCGCTGGGTGATCGCTTTACATGGTTACCGCAGTACCGGCTTTCAAGATATGAATGATGTGGCCCAAGTTTATTTTGAAAAAGGCTACAATGTGTTAGTTCCAGATCTGAGAGGTCACGGTCGTAGTGAAGGAAAAATTATCGGCTTAGGTTGGTTGGATCGTCTGGATTTGGTCCAGTGGATTGATGAAATTATCGCCCAAGATTCTCAAGCAGAGATTATCCTTCATGGCTGTTCCATCGGTGGTGCAACAGGTTTAATGGCTAGCGGGGAAAAATTGCCAGCACAAGTCAAACTTTTTATCGCTGACAGCAGTTTTACTTCAGTGTACAGTGAGTTTAAATGGCTTTTGCGCCGTTATACGAAATTTCCAGTGAGTCGCTTTATGGTTTTGGCAAATCGATATGCAAGAAGAAAAATGGGGTACTCTCTAATAAAAGCTTCGGTGACTCGTCAGTTAGGAAGCAATCACTTACCCGTGTTACTTCTCCATGGTGAAAAGGATGAATTTGTCCCGGTAAAAGAACTGACAGCTTTAGCCAAGGCCAGTGCGTTACCTGCTGAAACAGCGGTCTTTTCCGATTGTGGTCATTTGGAAGCGAAGGAACAAAAACCCAAAGAGTACTGGCAAACCGTCTTTACCTTTATTGAAAAATATCTCCCTTGATTTTAGACCGAAAGTGATCTCTCAATTTGTTTGAGAATTTCGTTTTCGGTCTCTGTTTGCTTTCAAGAGAACAATTATTTGCGTTTTTTTTAGGCTCTCGTTAGAATGAATTTACAAGGTTTGTTTGGTTCGATTCTGATTGAAGAGCCGACTAAAACAAACATTTGCTTAATTTTTTATGAAGATAGAATTGATTTTAAGGGGATGTTTTTTATGGAAGGAAATAAAATTGGCGGCAAAGAAAATACGGAAGAATCCTTACTAGCTCAAGGATATCGGAAATATTCTGGTAAAGAGATCGATATTTACTACAACAAGGATATCTGTGCCCATGTAGGTAACTGTGTTCGAGGCAACGGGGCAGTCTTTGAAGTTGGCCGCAAGCCTTGGATTTTAGCCGATAATGGAGAAGCAGAAGACAACGCTCGGGTGATTAATACTTGCCCAACTGGTGCTTTGAAATTTGTACGAAAATAATAATGCCACTCATTTTGAGAAAGTAGGTTGAATTATGGAAATCAAAGAAGAAAAAAATCGCATGGTTTTACTAACGGATACAGGTGAAGAAGCAGGAGAGATGACGTGGTCGACAGCAGGAGACAGCTTGATTATCATCGATCACACCTTTGTAGATGATGCTTATCGTGGTCATCAATACGCCCAACAATTAGTAGCTGCCGGCGTAGAAATGGCTCGAAAAAAGAACTTGAAAGTTTTACCTTTATGTCCTTTTGCTAAAAAAGAATTTGCGGAAAAACCAGAATACGGCGATGTTTTGCGTAAATAGTTTTCATCGAGAAAGCCCAGAATTCTAGCTAGCCAAATTTCTTGGAATATGCTAAAGTGTAAGAGACGTATTTTGCAAGGAAGGGAGCTAGCGCGTAATGTATAACTTTCTCTTGGCAGTGGTCATTATTTTATCTGTTTTGATCATTATTGCCGTTATGATGCAACCAAGTAAACAAAACAGTGCAGCCAGCGCATTTAGTGGTGGGGCAGGCGAACTTTTCGGTAAGCAAAAAGCTCGTGGCTTTGAAGCTGTCATGCAGCGGGCAACAGCTGTGATGAGTGGAGTCTGGATGATTCTTTTATTCGTCTTGGCGATTTTGTCATCAAAATAAGCACTTGATACCGTGACCTTGCCATAAGGTCACGGTTTTTTTATAGACTAATGATGTAAGCTTGGGTAGGATTGTAGCCAGTTTGGCAGATAGGTACCGGTGTTCTGGTTTCCTGTGCTAAAATAAGTGTGAGGTGATTTGATGAAGACTCGTTTACCTAAACCATTTTATAGTAAGAAAAGTTCGCGAGGGGTATTGCTGCTCCATGCTTATTCAGGCAGTGCCAATGATGTACGGATGTTAGCTCGAGCTTTGGAAAAGGAGAATTACACCGTTTATGCACCCATTCTAACTGGCCACGGAACACCAGACCCTTTGGATGTTTTAGCGGCTTCTGTCAGTGATTGGCAGCACGATGTACGTCAAGCAGTAGCCAAGTTAAAAGACGATGGCGTGAGTCAATTGGCAGTTTTTGGTCTGTCCATGGGAGGAATTTTGGCTATGGACTTGTTGATAAGTGATGAGGAAATATTAGCTGGTGGGGCGTTTTGCTCGCCTTTATTTCCTAGTGAGAATCAAGTTACTAAAAGTTTTTTAGACTATAGCAAGTACCTCTATCAAAAACAAGAACTACCAGCAGCACAGCTGACAGAAAAACTTCAGACCATTGAACAAAAGCAACCTCAGCAATTAGTTGCCATTGAAGCATTAGGTTTTCAAGTAGCCCGTCGCTTACCTGAATTGAGACGGCCGGTATACGTCGCTCAAGGGGGAAAAGATGAAATGATTGATCCGACCACTGCTTACGAAACCTTGAGAGCTTTAAGCAAAACCGACGTGAGTTTCCATTGGTTTGCTAAGAGTGGCCATGTGATTACCGTTAGTGAAGAACATCAACAATTTGAAAATACAGTAGGCCAATTTATTGAAAATTTGCCATGGAATGAGGAGAAATAGTGAAAGATAGTAAAGAACAGATACGGCAGTTTATTCGCCAGAGTAAAAAAAGCAGTCTCTCCCCAGAAGAACTGGCAGCTGGCCTTGGTTTGCAGAAAAGCGGTGATTACAAGGCTTTGATTCAAACCGTGGCGGCCATGGAACAAGAAGGCAGTGTGGTTTTTACCAAAAAAGGTAAAATCCAGTTGCCACCTCAAAATGTGTTGTTAGAAGGAATTTTCCGGGGCAATGAACGAGGCTTTGGCTTTGTGAATTATGACGAGGAAGAAGAAGACATTTACATTCCCAAAGATCAAACGGGTTATGCCATGGATGGAGATACCGTGGCAGTGGACATTACCGCAGTAGCCGATCCTTTTAAACAAAAAGGGGCAGAAGGCAAAGTGGTGGAAATTCGCAAGCGAAACATAAGCCAGCTTGTAGGAGAATTCACTTTGTTTTCGGAAGAAGAAATCGCCGAGACAGATCTTTATGGTGTGGTAAAACCGAAAGATAAGAAATTAGCGGCTTTTCAAATCTTTGTGGCTGCAGAAGGCATTCGCCCAGTGGATGGCAGTGTGGTACAAGTGGAAATCACTCATTATCCGGAAAAAGGCTATGCTTCTAGTTTAGAAGGTTTGGTGACCAGTGTTTTAGGTCATAAAGATGATCCGGGGATGGATATTTTATCTATTGTCGTAGCTCACGGTATCCCATTGGAGTTTCCTGAGCCGGTACTCGCTCAAGCTAATGAAGTTCCGGACACAATTGATCCTGCTGATTTTCCTGAACGTCGGGATTTACGAGAGCAATTGGTGGTAACCATTGATGGGGCCGATGCTAAAGATTTAGATGATGCGGTGACGGTGCGCAAATTGGAAAATGGTCATTATTTTCTAGGGGTGCATATTGCCGATGTTTCTTATTATGTTACCGAAGATAGTCCTTTAGATGGAGAAGCTTTTGAGCGAGGCACCAGTGTTTATTTAACTGACCGAGTGATTCCCATGATTCCCCACCGCCTTTCAAATGGGATTTGTTCTTTAAATCCCAATGTGCCCCGGTTGACCATGAGTTGTGAGATGGAAATTAACCAAGAGGGAAAAGTGGTACACCATGAGATTTTCCCAAGTATCATCCAAACAACGGCCCGTATGACCTACACCAGTGTTAATGAAATACTGGAAGAACACAATTCAGAAACGAGAGCTCGTTATCAAAATTTAGTGCCGATGTTTGAAGATATGGCAGAGCTTCATGAAATTTTGACGAAGATGCGAGAACGTCGAGGGGCAGTCTCTTTTGAAGATCGCGAAGCCCAAGTAGTCGTAGATGAAGTCGGTCATCCAGAAGCGATTGTGCTACGCAGTCGTGGGGTGGGGGAAAAAATGATTGAATCCTTTATGTTAGCCGCAAATGAAACGGTGGCAGAGCATTTTAACAAACGTCATTTGCCTTTCTTGTACCGGATTCATGAAGAACCAAAAGAAGATAAATTGCGCCGCTTCTTTGATTTTGCGGCTACATTAGGCTTAGTGGTCAAGACTACAAAAGGCAGCATTACTCCCACTGATTTGAAAAAAATCGTCGAAGAAGTGGCCGACAAGCCAGAATCCTTTGTGGTGAATACGATGCTTTTACGCTCGATGCAACAGGCCAAATATTCAGAAGTGAATTACGGTCACTACGGCTTAGGGGCAGATTACTACACCCATTTCACTTCGCCAATTCGCCGTTACCCAGATTTAATCGTCCATCGCTTGATTCGAGCATATGGGGAAGACATCAGTAAGAAAAACCAAGAGAAGTGGGCGGAAAAATTACCAGAAATCGCCCTGCACAGCTCTCAAATGGAACGTAGAGCAGTGGAATGTGAGCGAGAAGTGGATGGCATGAAAAAAGCCGAATACATGGCAGCTCATGTGGGAGAAGAATTTGAAGGCATTGTCAGTTCGGTGGTGCGCTTTGGACTCTTTGTGGAATTGCCTAACACCATTGAAGGTATGATTCACATTACCAATTTAAAACAAGATTACTTCCATTTTATGGAAACGCAATTGGCACTTGTGGGGGAACGTACAGGATTGACTTTTAAAATCGGCCAAAAAGTCAAAGTAAAAGTGATTAAAGCCGACCCAGTCACTCAAGAAATTGATTTTGAACTAGTGGAAGCAGAAGAAGTTACCCCTATTGCGAGACAAGAAAATCGTAAACGCCGACGAGCTCGCGAAAAAAATCAAAAAGGCCGCAACCAAAACAAAGGTAAGGATAAGTCGAAATACAAAGGCAAGAAAAAAGGCGAAGGGCACTCTCAGTCTAGTAAACAAGGTAAGGCGAAGAGTAATAAAAAGAAAAATTATTCAGGAAAAGGCACAAATGCTAAGAAGAAACCTTTTTACAAAGTAATTAAGAAAAAAGGTAAGTAATGACGTGTCAAAACTGAGACAGGAGGAACTACGACCATATGCCAAAGGGAGCCGGCAAGTTAATTGCCCAAAATAAAAAAGCCCGCCACGACTACACCATTGTGGACACTGTAGAAGCCGGGATTGTCTTACAAGGTACTGAAATTAAATCAATCCGCAATAGCCGCATTAACTTAAAAGACGGTTTTGTGCGAATTCGTAACGGAGAAGCATTTTTAGTAAATGTCCATATCAGTCCCTATGAACAAGGTAATATCTTTAATCATGATCCACTGCGTACCCGGAAACTGCTTTTACACAAAAAGCAGATTGACAAGCTTTACGGAGAAATGAAACAACAAGGAATGTCCATTGTGCCATTAAAAGTCTACTTAAAAGATGGCTATGCCAAAGTCTTAATCGGGCTAGCCAAAGGGAAAAAACAATACGACAAACGGGAAAGCTTAAAGCGCAAAGACCAAGAGCGACAAATTGCCAGAGTCATGAAGAACTATTAAAAAAACTAATCGGTACAATGATAAATTTTAAAAAAATTATCATTGTGCCTTTTCTATAGAAAATAATTGACAATGAAAAGCTTTTCATAGGGAGATAGAAAAAACAAAAGAAATGTCTGAAGGGTTTTTCTCATTTTCTTCTAATGAAATCCTTTTCCGGTTTAGAAGGGCAATTGCTTTATAATTTCAGGGCTTTTTGGTAGCATTTAAGCCATAATAGGAAAATATTTTGAAGTTTCCTAGGTCAAATGGATCAAAGTGAGTAGCCACAAAAAAATCCTCCCATAAAAAATTCGGCAAAACTTCTTGATTGTCTAATTTTCGTGAAAATACTTTGAAATTTTCTTTTCATGGTGGTATGATTCGGTTGGTTATTCACTCAGAGCCTTTTTGGCGGTGTTTTACCAGTGTTTCTCAGGATTTTGCAGGAAAAGAGGTGAAAAATTTTGGAGGAAAAAACCTTGCTCTTCCATATCGGTCCGATTTGGTTTGATGGCACGGTAGTATTGATGACACTGTTAACCTGTTGCATTGTGTTTGCACTCGTTTTCATTTGTACCCGAAATTTGCAGCTAAAGCCAAAGGGAAAACAAAATGTAATTGAATTCTTGATTGATTTTGTCCGAGGGATTTTAAAAGACAGCTTGTCATCCAAGGAAGTCACCAACTTCCACTTGCTATCGGTGACCTTATTCTTATTTGTCTTTGTTGCCAATGAGATTGGGTTAGTCACCAAGTTGGTCTTCGAACACGGAGGCGAAGAAATCTCCATCTGGAAAAGTCCCACAGCCGATCCAATCGTTGCTATGTCACTAGCCATGATGATGATTGTGATGACCCATTATTTTGGGGTAAAGAAATTCGGCTTTGGCGGTTACATCAAAAATTCATTCCTGCAGCCGGTCAGCTTCTTGCTTCCCATTAAGCTGATAGAAGAGTTTACCAATGTTATCACATTAGGTTTGCGTCTATACGGGAATATATATGCTGGGGAAGTACTGCTAGGACTAATCGTGACGATGGCGAATTCACTAGGTTGGTGGTCACTGCCGGTGGTAATGCCACTGGAAATGATCTGGATTGCCTTCTCAATCTTTATTGGGGCGATTCAAGCTTACGTATTCGTAACCTTGTCCATGGTATTCATGGGTCACAAGGTAGAAGCAGAACATTAACAATCGGTTTTTCAAAATTATTTTTCATATAATAGGAGGAAATTAACAATGAATTATATCGCAGCAGCAATCGCAGTATTAGGTGCGGCAATCGGTGCCGGCTACGGTAACGGTCGCGTTATCTCACAAACTTTAGAATCAATGGCTCGTCAACCAGAAATTGCTGGACAATTACGTTCTACCATGTTTATCGGGGTTGCCCTTGTAGAAGCTGTGCCAATCTTGGGTATCGTAATTGCTTTTATTCTCGTATTGATGTAGTAAATAAGAGCGGAAAATGTAACGGATTCTCGTTGCTTTCTGCTTTTTTGTATGAGGAATCACCTGCATTTTATGCAAAGAAAAGGAGCACAAGCGTATGCTAGATCATTTGGTACTTGCGGAGATCACCCATACGACACTAAGTAGTATCATAGTGGTGACAGGATCATTTACGATCCTCTTGGCCCTCTTGAAGAAATTCGCCTGGGGACCAATCTCAGAAATAATGAAGAAACGTGAAGATCAGATCGCCAATGATTTAGATTCAGCCGAACAAGCGCGGATCAATGCTGCCAAGTTAGAAGAAGAACGTCAAGTAAAATTGATGTCTTCTCAAACGGAAGCTGCTGAAATCATTAAATCCGCCAAAGATAGTGGAGAAACAAGCCGTCAAAAAATCTTAACTGAAACCAAGGATGAAGTAAGCCGTTTGAAAGAAAAAGCCCAAGCGGATATTCATTTGGAAAAAGAAGCAGCCTTAACTAGCGTCAAAGATGACGTGGCTGATCTTTCCTTGCAAATCGCAGCGAAGATTTTAAACAAAGAGCTTACTCCACAGGCTCATGAATCATTAATCAACGACTATATCGAAGGTCTGGGTTCACAAAATGAAACTCGATAAATACACCGTAGGCAAACGGTACGGCAAAGCCCTCTTCGAATTGGCGGCAGAGGCGGGACAAACCGAGCCAGTCTACGAAGACTTGTTGCAATTGCGACGGATTTACCAAGAAATTCCTGATTTAGGCAATATGCTCAGTGATGCCCGCTTAGATCAAAGCGCCAAAAGCACATTGATGGGGCAATTGACCTCAGGTTTTGAAGGAATCGTCAAAAATTTCTTGCTTGTCTTGCATCGTTACAATCGTATGGCGGACTTACTCTTTGTCATTGATGAATACGAAAAGTACTACGACCAAGAAAAAGGCTTGCTTTTGGGTCAGGTGACTACGGCGGTAGCCTTGGCGCCAGAACAAAAGCAACGTCTGGAAGCTTCTGTGGCCAAACGCCTAGGTTTCCAAGCGGCGCAACTAGAAGAAAAAGTTGATCCAAGTATCGTGGCGGGTGTTGTCGTCCAAGCTCAAAATTGGGTGATTGACGGTAGCGTAGCAAACCAATTAGCCAAAATACGGGAACAATTGAAGTAACAGCTACGAGAATGATAAAGAGGTGAATCGAATGGCCATCAAAGCTGAAGAAATCAGCGCTTTGATTAAAGAGCAAATCAAAAATTACCAAAGTGAGCTTTCAGTCGAAGAAGTCGGCACCGTCACCTACGTAGGGGATGGGATTGCCCGGGCCCACGGCTTAGAAGGCGCCATGAGCGGTGAATTACTAGAATTCGCCAATGGCACTTATGGTATGGCACAAAACTTAGAAACAAATGATGTAGGGATTATTATCCTAGGGGACTTTGAAAACATTCGTGAAGGAGACAAAGTCAAACGAACTGGTAAAATCATGGAAGTTCCAGTTGGAGACGCGATGATTGGCCGGGTTGTAAACCCACTAGGTCAACCAATCGATGGCTTAGGTCCGATTAAAACAGATAAATTCCGTCCCGTAGAAACCATGGCTCCTGGGGTTATGCAACGGAAATCCGTTTCGGAACCAATGCAAACCGGCTTAAAAGCCATTGACGCATTGGTGCCAATTGGTCGTGGACAACGGGAATTGGTCATTGGTGACCGGAAAACCGGGAAAACTTCCATTGCGATTGATACGATCATCAACCAAAAAGGTCAAGATATGATCTGTATTTATGTCGCAATCGGGCAAAAAGACTCCACCGTTCGGGCACAAGTGGAAACATTACGTCAATACGGCGCAATGGATTACACAATTATCGTTTCTGCTGGGGCATCTCAACCAGCACCAATGTTATACATCGCACCTTATGCAGGAACTGCTATGGGTGAAGAATTCATGTACAACGGCAAACACGTGTTGATCGTATTTGACGATTTGTCAAAACAAGCCGTGGCTTACCGTGAACTTTCCTTGCTATTGCGTCGGCCACCAGGTCGTGAAGCATACCCAGGGGATGTTTTCTACTTGCATTCTCGTTTATTGGAACGGGCAGCTAAACTTAGTGATGAACTAGGTGGCGGTTCAATGACCGCGTTGCCATTTGTAGAAACCCAAGCGGGGGATATCTCAGCTTATATTCCAACAAACGTAATTTCCATTACCGATGGACAAATCTTCTTGGAAAGTGACTTGTTCTACGCTGGGGTTCGACCTGCCATTGATGCTGGACTTTCCGTATCACGGGTTGGGGGCTCTGCTCAAATCAAAGCCATGAAGAAAGTTGCTGGGACTTTGCGTTTGGACTTGGCTAGTTATCGTGAACTAGAAGCATTTACTCAGTTTGGTTCTGATTTGGACCAAGCAACCCAAGCAAAATTAAACCGTGGACGTCGTACTGTGGAAGTTTTGAAACAAAAACTACACAGCCCACTAGCAGTAGAAAAACAAGTTGTTATCTTGTACGCTTTGACCCATGGATTTATTGACAGTGTGCCTGTAGCAAAAGTGTTGGATTTCCAAGACTTCTTGTTCGAACAAATTGAAAACAATCATAACGACTTGTTTGAAACAATTCGCACAACAAAAGACTTACCAGCAGATGCTGATTTGGATGCTGCAATTAAAGAAGCAAAAGATTTATTCATGGCTTCTAACAGTAAAACTTCCACAGCGGAAGAAAAAGTTCGTTCGATTGAAACAGAACGGGAAACTGCTAAGTAAGCAAGGAAGACCACTGTTCTGACCAAGACGGCCTAGTCAAATTTTGACCTTTTGCAAGTCAACGTTTTGACAAGCCGTGATAGGAAAGGGGGAAAAGACGCATGGGTGCTTCCCTTAATGAGATTAAACAACGGATTACCTCAACGAAGAAAACCAGCCAAATCACAAAAGCGATGCAGATGGTTTCTGCTTCAAAGTTGACCAAATCCGAAAGCCACTCCAATAATTTTCAAATCTATGCCCATAAAGTTCGCGAGATTGTTACTCATATGACCGCTCAAGAACTAACGGACATTTATACGAATAATGTGCAAGATGGTGTGAACTACAACAGCATGCTCATGGCTCGTCCGGTGAAAAAAACCGGCTACATCGTCATTACCTCTGATGGAGGCTTAGTTGGTGGCTACAACAGCTCAATTTTGAAACAAATGATGACTATGTTAGAAGATGATCATGACTCTCAAGAAGATTATGTCATGATTGCCATCGGGGCTACTGGAGCAGACTTCTTTAAAGCCCGGGGAATTAACTTGGCCTATGAATTGCGAAATTTGTCAGATCAACCAAGTTTTGATGAAGTTCGAAAAATCGTGACCATGGCTACCACCATGTATCAAAATGAAGTCTTTGATGAGTTGTATGTTTGCTACAATCACCACATTAATTCACTGACAAGTCAGTTCCGGGTAGAAAAAATGTTACCAATTACTGACTTGGATCCAGATGAAGCAGAAAGCTATGAACAAGAATATTTGTTTGAACCTTCGAAAGCCGATATCTTGGATCAACTGTTACCTCAGTATGCGGAAAGTTTGATTTATGGCTCCATTGTGGATGCTAAAACTGCTGAACACGCTGCTGGGATGACAGCTATGAAGACGGCAACGGACAATGCGAAGAACATCATTGATGATTTAACCATCTCGTATAACCGGGCACGCCAAGGGGCTATTACCCAAGAAATTACCGAGATTGTGGCCGGAGCAAGTGCTCTGGAATAATTTCGACGTTTACTGAATAGCGATGAATGAGTTTTATACTGCTATTCAAATGTGTATATAAGGAGGAAAACAAATGAGTTCAGGAAAGATTGTTCAAGTAATCGGTCCCGTTGTCGACGTGGAATTCTCATTGGATCAATCCTTACCAGATATCAACAATGCCCTTGTGGTGTATCGCAGTGACGATCAAAAACGTATCGTTCTAGAAGCGACCTTAGAGCTTGGGGATGGGGTCATCCGGACGATCGCAATGGAATCAACCGATGGCTTGCAACGGGGGATGGAAGTTGTCGATACCGGCAAACCAATCTCTGTTCCTGTAGGGAAAGAAACACTAGGACGGGTGTTTAACGTCCTGGGAGATACCATCGATATGGAAGGCGAATTTCCAAAAGATGCTCCTCGTAGTAGTATCCACAAAAATGCGCCTGATTTTGACCAATTAAGCACCAGTACTGAAATCTTAGAAACTGGGATTAAAGTTATCGACTTGCTAGCTCCTTACTTAAAAGGTGGGAAAGT
>NZ_JBCOJC010000022.1:9939-39776 GCF_040925905.1 Enterococcus sp. 2201sp1_2201st1_C11_2201SCRN_220225 | reverse complement strand
ATTCCAGATCCATTATTCTAAAGCCGGAGTTCATATTGTTCCGACACTGAAAGGGGTGAAAACCAGTGAATCTTAGAAAGTATTTTGAAAAAAATGTACGCATTGTCTATAAAGACGGTGAAGTTATTACTGGTTTTGTTAAAGTCTACACACCTGCAATCGATACAGATGACGAGCTCTATGATGAAATTGCCTTGACCAGAACCAAATATGGTGGCCTAAATGAGGTTGGTGAAGAGGAGATTGAATCAATAGAAATCATTGAATAGCACCCAGTCACAAGCTAGTGATTGAGTGCTATTTTTGTACTCAAAATTACCGAGGCTGACATTATGTCCTAGTAATAGGGCTTTTTATTTAAAAAAAGAGAGGAATTTGCAAAATGGAATTAATTGTATTCACAAATAACGGACAAACTTATCATTTTAATGGTGTAACAGATTTTAGACCGACTACCACTGGATTTTCTTTCTCTTATACCGGAAAAGCTACTGGTGTGACACGTCAAGCAGTATTTAACAATACAAGTACAGCAGGCTATGCATTAGCGGAGGTAAAAAATAATGGATAACGGAATTTTTATTGGAAAATGTAAAAAATTGGTTGCTGATTATGCCAATCAACATCTGGATAAGAGCAATCAAAAAGAAATTGATACTGAAGAAGTTTTTGTAGTTTGGCAATGCAAAACGTTGCAAAACAACAAAGCTCTATTAAGCACTACACTTTTTGATGGCATGTATTACGAGCTGACCTATAGTGGGGACAAATCGGAAATCTATTTTGATGCCTACAAAAAATGGGAGAACAAAGCAATTAAAGTCTAGCAATCGCTAGGCTTTTTATTTTGCCTTTTTTGCTGTTGCAGGCGTTAAAGAACAACGCTCCTAATCGTGGTCGTCGCCACGTAAAAAAATCGAAAGGAAGATGTTTTATGAACCGAGAAGAACTGAAAAAGATGGGGTTGACGGATGAGCAAATCAACCAAGTAATGGCCAGCCATGGTCAGTCAGTAAATACTTTGAATGCTGAAGTTGCCAATTGGAAAAAGACAGCTGAGGATGCTCAAGCAGAAACGACTGACAAGGATAAGGAGATTGAACGTCTAAAACCATTTGAGGAGCAAGTCGGCACTCTGACAACGGAAAATGGCGATCTTAAATCCAAGGTTTCAACTGCTGAAAAGAATAGCAAAGTAGTTGCTGCTTTGGCCAAGTCAAATGCTCATGATGTCACCGATTTGATGAAGTTTCTCGACCAGGATTCAATCACTATGGATGATAAAGGGAACCTGCAAGGTCTCGATGATCAGTTGAAATCTTTGCAAGAAGGTAAGGCGTGGTTGTTTCAAACCGGTAAGCCAGCCGTACCATCGTATGATCCAGCTGGTGGCGTGGATCCAAAAGCACCTAAAACGATGGCGGAAGCAATCGAATCCGGCATCAAATCACAAATAAAAGGAGATGCATGATAAATGCCAGTAACATTACTTGAAGCACGAAAAAATGTACAAGATGACTTGCAACTAGGGGTCATTGATGAATTTCGGAAGAATAATTTCTTGTTGGACACTTTAACCTTTGATGATGCTGTTTCACCAACAGGTGGGGGCACCACCTTGACCTACGCTTATACTCGCTTGAAAACACAACCTACCGCTGAATTTCGTGAAGTGAACTCTGAATATACGCCTCATGAAGTGGAAAAAGAACGTCATTCTGTTGACTTGAAAATCTTTGGTGGATCTTACCAAATTGACCGAGTGATTGCCAATATGGGTGGGATTGTAAAAGAAGTTGAATTACAACAAGCTCAAAAAATCAAAGCTGCTTCTGCTTTGTTTAACGATACAGTAATCAATGGAGATTCTGCAGTTAATGCAAAAGCGTTTGATGGCTTGGACAAGGCCTTGGCTGGTTCTACTACTGAATTTGACACTGGGCTTATTGATTTATCCACTTCTGCAACTATTGATACAAACTACAAATATTTTGTTGATGCATTGGATGAGTTCTTAATGGGCTTGGATGGAGAACCAGGTGCCTTGATGGGTAATTCGATGATGATTGCACGAATTCGTGCGGTAGCTCGTCGTATGGGCCAATATCAAGAGACAAAAGACGGCTTTGGACGTGTGATTTCTAACTATGGAATTGTGCCGTTGGTAGATTTGGGCGCCAAAGCTGGTTCCAACGATCCAATTGTATCTACTAAAGCTGATGGAACTACTTCCCTTTATGCTGTCCGTTTCGGTTTAGATGGCTTCCACGGTGTTACTACTGCAGATGGTATGCCAATTAAAACTTGGTTGCCTGATTTCTCTAAAGCTGGCGCTGTGAAGACTGGTGAAGTTGAAATGTTGGCAGCGGTAGCCTTGAAAGCTACAAAAGCTGCTGGTGTATTCCGTAATATTCAAATCAAACCTGCAGCTGCCGGTGGAGGTGAATAAGATGGCTAAAATTATCGCACCGAACAAACAATACACAGGAATTTCAGCCAGTGTTGCCTTTGCCCAAGGTGTTGGCCAAACTGAAAATCCAAAACTCATTCAATGGTTCAAAGAGCATGGCTATACTGTTGAGGAACCAAAAGCAGAACCAAAAGGGGAGGCTACAGTTGATGGAAAATCTACAAAGTCTAGTTCTAAAGCTGTTGCCAAAACTAAAGCAGCTACTAAAGATTCCAAGTGATCAAGTCGATTTAGATGAAGTTCTGAAGTTTTCGCTTGAGACAGAAATCTTGGATGTGCTGAATTATTGCAATCTGGAAGATTTGCCTTGGCAATTAGAAAATACGGTAGTCATGATGACAAAAGACCTTCTTGAAGCTACTCAGTTGCTACTGTCAGCTGATGAAGTTTCAGAAGGACAGGTCAAGTCAATTACTGAAGGAGATTTTGCTATTACGAAAGCAACTTCTGCTGAAATGATGGCTGCCATGGTTAATGTATCTTCTTTTTCTCAAAACTACGAAGACCGTCTCAATTCATTTCGAAAGTTTCGGTGGTGATCACATGGATATCTATGAATATGCCAAACAGGAATTCGAAAAGCAGTATGATTCTCTTCTGACCGTTTCTGTTAATGAACCGGTAAAGGATGGGGCCATCACAAAGCCTAAATGGGTTGAGAAGATTACGAATCAGCCTTGCCGAATTGCTCAAAAACGGGTAGTGAATCCATCAACTGAAGGCAATGCGCCTCAAGTTTCGTATGTCACAACACTTTACTGCTCACCTTTGACGGAAGTTCCTCCTGGAAGTCGAATCAAGGTTACGGATGTCCACGGGGTTATCCGGGACTACAAACGGTCTTCTGAAGGGTTCAGTAGTTACCGGACGCATCAAGAAATCGTGATGGAAAGGGTGTTTGTGCTATGAGTGGTGATGGTTTTTTCTTTGATGAATTTGAGCAGTTCGCTGCTAACTTCCACAAGACACTTCAAGAAGAAACGTTTGTGATTGATGTCATGAACCACCTTGGCAATATCATGATTCGGGATGTGAAAGAACGAACCCCAGTTGGGCAGTATGACAATACTGTCTTTTTTGTTCGTGGAGGCAAACTCCTGGTGTTTGAAGCAGATGGCGGGCCTGGTCGTACTGGTGGCAATCTTCGGCGCAACTGGGTATTGGACAGCTGTACAAAAGAAGGAGACACCTATGTGGTCACTATTTCCAACAACACGGAATATGCTGGCTATGTTGAAAATGGACACCGTACCGCTGACCATAGTGGATGGGTTGAGGGGCAATTCATGATGAAAATTACTATGGACGAAATCATGGATAAGCTCCCATCAATCGTTGGTCCGGCTTACAAAAATTACTTGATGAAATTCGGTTTTAGTTAGGAGGAATGCAGATGGATATTACTGCAGCAATCGCAAATCAGCTGTTGAAAATAGAGCCAGAAGCAACAATCTACCGTGAGCAGCAGGAACAAAGCTTTGTCGAACCGTCCTTCTATGTTTACGAGATTACTGCTACTGGTGTGGGTGAAGTAAATAGCTATGAGATGCGAAAACATACCTTCTGCGTTATGTGGATTCCTGACAGTCGGCTAGACAACCCAGGTCCAAGAGAACAGTGCGAAATCATGCGTGAGAAGCTCTTAGACGAGTTTCAGCGTTTGGATAATTTATCTATCGGGGTGTTTGGCAAAGAAGCCAAAACCGTTGATGGTGCCCTGCAGTTCACATTCCGAATGAGATACAGAGTTACACCAGAAGACGAGACCCCAAAACTGGAATCCTTGAAACAAAATGGAGGCTTAAAGAATGGCTAGATCAAAAAAAGAAACAAAAAAAGTTTTGCCGGCTGAACCAAAATATCCGAAAAAAGATATTTTGGAGTCTGCAGAATTTAGCAAAATCGAACGAGACTTTTTGACTGCCTATCTGCCAGACGGAGAACATACCGTGGCAGATGCGAAGAAGGTTCTCGAAAAAATTAGAAAAGGAGCTGTGAAATAATGGCAGGTGGAACATGGACATCTCAAAATAAAGTGCGCCCTGGAGCGTACATCAATATTAATTCTACGGGCAATGTCGGCACCACGGATGCAACAACTGGTGTGATGACGTTGCCTATTAATTTGGACTTTGGTCCAGAAAAACAAGTGGTGGAGGTATCAGCTAACAGCAATCTCACTCAATTCGGCTATGACCTTGGTGATCCAAAGATGCTGCTTTTGAAAGAGGCACTCAAACAAGCGGCTACTGTTTTGCTTTACCGAGTAGGATCTGGTGCTAAAGCTACTGTGACGGAAGGTCCTGTGACCGCAACTGCCCTATTCGGCGGAGCCCGGGGGAACTCTATTAACTTGGTATCCAAGGCTAATGTGAATGTGACTGGCTCTTTCGATGTGGAAACTTACTTGGCTGGTCGGTTGATTGATACGCAAACCGCCGCTACAGTGCAAGAACTAAAAGCCAATAATTTGGTGGATTTCGCCGGAGAGGGAGACCTAACCGCCTTTTCTGTCAGCTTGGAAGGTGGCACTGATACTGCTCCAGCTGTGCAGGACTACATGGATTACTTCACTGCAATTCAGGTTTATGACTTCAACACTATGGCTTTGCCGGTAAGCGAGGCTGCAATCAAAACCGCTGGCGCCTCTTTTATCAAGCGAATGCGGGATGAGGAAGGGAAGAAATGCCAGTTGGTGGTTGCTGGATTTGATGCAGATCACGAAGCGGTCATCAATGTCAAAAATGGCGTGAAGTTAGAAGATGGCACCGTGATTAGTGCTGAACAGGCAACGGTCTGGGTGGCCGGCGCGGCTGCTGCAGCTGGTGTGGCTACCTCTTTGACCTACCGGAAATATGATGGTGCGGTAGATGTCAGCCAACGGTACCTGAATAGCGAAATCATTGCCGCCTTGAAAGCTGGTGAGTTTGTCTTTACCGAAAAGCGTGGAGAAGCCGTTATTGAGCAGGATATCAATAGCCTACACACTTTTACTAGTGATAAGAGCCAAGACTTTAGCAAAAACCGTGTGTTACGGGTGTTGGACGATATCGCCAACAACACCAAGAAAACTTTTGAAGATAATTTCATTGGCAAAGTAAATAACGATCAAGATGGCCGGGAAATGTTCAAAGCCAATCGGATTACTTACTTTGATACATTGCAAGCAGCTGGTGCTATTACCAACTTTACTGCTGAAGATGTGGAAGTAGTAGCTGGTGAAGCCAAGGATTCTATTTTAATGAACGTGGCTGTCCAACCCGTTGATGCAATGGAAAAACTTTACATGACCGTGCAAGTGGTCTAAGAGAGGGGAATAGGAAATGGGATTTTTAAAAGCAGGAGATGTGATTTCTGGTCGTGAGGGTACTGCCTTCATGACCATCGACGGCCGGAATGTGCCAATGTTTTTCCTTAAAACGATTGAGGCCACGGTGGAACTAGTCAAAACCGAAGTGCCAGTTTTGGGAAAACGGACGAACCAACAAAAAGTTACCGGTGCTAATGGTACTGGTTCCATGACGATTCACAAGGTGACCAGCGAATTTGCGAATATTGCTGTGAATTACATGAAATCCGGTACGATTCCGGATATTACGGTTAAGGTTACCAACGATGACCCTAATTCGACTATCGGCCGGCAAACGATCTTATTGAAGGATGTCATTTTTGATTCCATCGTTATTGCAAAATTAGATGTAGAATCTGAAACCTTGGATGAAGATGTGGACTTTACCTTCAGTGACACGGATATTTTAGAAGCATTTACTGAACCAACATTAGGTTAATTATAGGAGGAGCAATTAATGGATAACGTAGTAGATATCAAAAGTTTTTTAGTACCAAATACTGCCGAAACAAAAGAGGTCAAATTTGAACGGTTTCCTGAACCATTTGTAATCAAATCTTTGAGCGAAACAGAAAATGATAATTTGAAAAAAGCATCTACCTCAAAACGCATCAGTAAATCTGGTAATCGCGTTTCTGATTTGGATACTGATAAATACGGAGATGCATTGTTGGCTCGTTGTGTGGCCACTCCAGACTTGCAAAATGCGGAACTACAAACCTTCTTTGGAACTTCTGGAGATGCGATTGGCACGTTAAAAGCCATGCTTCGTGCTGGCGAATATGCCAATTTGACCAAAGAAGTTCTTGGCTTTAATGGTTTCAACGAAGATGAAGAAGAGATCAAGGATGAAGTAAAAAACTAATTAATGACGGCAACCCCGAATTTGTATATGCCTACCATGCATATCATGCAAACGGGATGTTGCCGTCTGTTTTTGCTGCTTTACCTCGTCGGGAACAATTAATGATCATGGCGTTCATTGATGTGAAGACTGATCAGGAAAAGAAAGCAGCTAGGAAATTCAAAAAGTAGGTGAATCCTGATGGCAACGTCTTTAGAAGCAAGTCTAAGGCTACGTGATCAGTTCACCGCAGTTCTCCAAAAAGTGGATTCTTCTATGCAGAAAGCAACGAAGAGCATGCAAGACTTTAAGCAGAAAGTATCCGGTCCCGCGCAAGCCATGAATCAAATGGCAACGGCCGCGGCGGCTTCTGTAAACAAGTTGAATTCCAGCATGAAGAGTGGCATGGAAAAAGCAAGTAATGTGGTGAAATCCACTACGGAACGAATCTTGTCCAACTTTGGGAGCTTCGGGAACCGTATCTCGGGCAAGCTGAATCTTTCTGGTGTGACCAATAAATTCACATCGGCATTCAGCTCTATTCAATCAAAGGTTTCAAGTGGTGTTTCGGCTGTTGGAAATGTGCTTTCCAGTCTGAAAGCCAAAATCTCGGGGCCATTTAATGCGGCAGTTTCAGTCGTCAAGAATGGTGCCACCAAAATCAAAAACTTCCTGAAGCAATCAGGAAATGCTTTCAAAGAGTTTGGTAATGACGCCAAAGCTGGCATGAGCAAAATCGAGAGTGCCTTTTCGCCTCTGGGAACATTTCTTAAGGCTGGGGCCGTTGCAGGCGGAGCGGCATTAGTTGGCCTAGGGAAGAAAGTCTATGACGTTGCTGGGACGTTTGATACTCAAATGTCTCGGGTTAAGGCGATTTCTGGAGCAACTGGTGACGCCTTTAAGCAAATGCGTGAGCAAGCAATCGAACTCGGGGCTAAGACAGCCTTTAGTGCGACTGAATCTGCAGCAGGCATGGAAAATTTGGCTTCAGCTGGTTTTAACGCCCAAGAAATCATGGCAGCAATGCCAGGGCTTTTGGACTTAGCCGCTGTTTCCGGTGGAGACGTGGCCTTAGCTTCTGAAAATGCTGCGACTGCTCTACGTGGTTTCAACATGGATGCTAGTCAAGCTGGTCATGTGGCCAATGTGTTTGCCCGTGCGGCAGCCGATACCAATGCGGAAGTAGCGGATATGGGCGAAGCGATGAAATATGTTGCTCCTGTGGCCAATTCAATGGGACTTTCCATTGAAGAAGTAGCGGCTTCCATCGGGATCATGTCTGATGCCGGTGTCAAAGGTTCCCAAGCGGGTACTACTTTGCGTGGTGCCTTGTCTCGTTTGGCCAAACCTACTGATCCAATGATTGCCAAAATGGATGAGTTGGGGTTGAGTTTCTACGATGCCAATGGCCAGATGAAACCTTTGACTGACCAGGTAGGGATGTTGCAAGGTGCTTTCAAAAACTTGACGCCCGAACAGCAACAGAACGCTCTGGTTACTCTCTATGGTCAAGAATCACTCTCTGGGATGATGGCGCTCGTTGCTAAAGGCCCAGATGCATTAGGCAAGTTGACGGACTCTCTAAAAAATAGTTCTGGTGCCGCTGCCGAGATGGCCGAGATTATGCAAGACAACTTGCAGTCTAAAGTGGAACAGCTAGGCGGTGCTTTTGAATCCGGCTTGATTAACATTGGTGATCGTTTATTTCCAATTGTGAAGCCAGCTATTGAGAAAGTGACTAGCTTTTTAGAAGATAAATTATCTGTTGAAAGTGTAGGAAAGTTTTTTGATCAGTTAGAAAAATACGGCTCTGTCCTCAAATCTGCTTTTGATGATGTCAAAGGACCCGTTTCTGATGCAATTGGAGCAATTGGGGACAGTTTGAAAAAACTAACCGGTGGCTTTGGTAGCAAGAAAAGCGTGGATGGCTTTAAGGATTTCGTTGAAGGAATCGCTGAAGGCATCAAGAAATTGGCGAATTTTGCTGAGAAACACTCAGACGGAATCGCCAAACTGATTTCCATCATGCCAAAAGTTGCAGCTGCTTTTGTTGGCTTCAAATTAGGCAAAGGGATCCTGACACCGTTTCTGAATTTTGGTTCAGGAATTTTGACTCTAACCAAAGGATTTGGAAAACTTGGTGGAGGTCTTGGAAAAGCTATTGGAGGTATCTTCAAGAAGCTTCCTGGCAAAGAGTCTGCACCTGGTGGAGGCAGCGGGGACCTAGGAGCTTCTGCCGCTATTAGCCCTTTGCAGACATTCCTTGGTACAATGAACAGTTTTGCTAAGGGCGCAACTACCCTTGCGCTTGTTTTTGGTGTCATTAAGCTAATTGAAGAATTGGCTCAAGCATTGAAAGATATTGATACCAAAGTGCCAAAAGACCTTTCAAATCTTGCTCCGAAACTTCTCAATATGGGCATAGCCCTCACAGGCATGGGAACTTTCGTCAAACTGGCAGAGCGCTTCTCGAAGGATGCTAAAGGTGCTGCTAGAGGATTAGCTGTGGTTGCTGGAATCAGTGCAAATCTGATTGTCGCTGCGGTCGCTATGCAACAAATTAATAGTCGGGTACCAGCTGACATCGGCAATTTCGCAAGTAAGATGGCCAACATGGGCATTGCACTTGGCGGTATGGGACTTTTGGTCTTAGCGGCGGGCAAACTCGCCTCAATGAATCCTAGTGGTGCCATTGCAGGTCTAGCCGTTGTTGCCGGGATTTCTTTGGAACTAATGTTAGCCGCTGAAGCAATGAAGCAGGTCAACGACAAAGTTCCGGATGATATCGGGAACTTTGCTTCAAAAGTTGCGAATATGGCAATTGCCATTGGGGGCATGGGCGGTTTAGTCGGGGCTGTTGGTGCATTAGTTTCGACAGGAATTGGCGCCCTCATCGGTGGTGCTGGCCTTTTGGCAGTTGCTGCATTGGCAGGCGAGATGATGCTAGTAGCTGAAGCTATTTCTCAGATGGATGCAAAAATCCCTGAAGACCTTTCGTCAGTTAAGACAAAAATCGACAATATTGCTGAAACAATTGGTTACTTTACTGCAGCTAATTTAGGTGGTATTTTAGATCTATTCTCAAATGCTGTTGGTGTTTTAAATGTTAGCGTGGTTACTACTGGAATCAATAAATTTGCTGATTTGGCAACTGCTCTACAACAATTTGATTCTATCGAGGTATCAACTACTGCCGGCGAAAAAATTAAGCAAATTCAAAAAGTTGTTGAATCGATTGCGAAGTCTAATCTAGGTGATTTGATTTCTAGTGGTTTTACTGCTATTGACACTTCAATTATCATTAAGACTTTGGATAATCTCATTGATATTGGAAATTCACTGACTAGCATTGATCAACTTACGTTTGATGCTGCTTCTGTGAAGACAAAAATTAAGGATATCCAATCAGTTATTGATGATTTAGGAAATGGCGGGATTTTAGACAAAATCGGTTCTATTTTTGGTGGCAAGCTAGATACTGCTAATTTTGGTGTTGCTAAAAAAGCTTTTAATCAGTTGATTGATATTGGAAACAGTCTTGTCGGTCTTCAAGGAATCACTTTTGATGTAGGAACCGTCAAACAAAAAGTGAAAGATATTAATTCTGTAATTCAAGAGCTTGGTACTTCTGGTATTGGGGAATATATTGGAACGATGATTAAAGGTGCGCAATTGGGTGAGGTAAAAGCTTCACTTGATGCTATGAACAATCTTGTTGGTCCAATAACTCAATTAGCTACAGCTGAGTTTGATGCTACTGCAGCTACTACCAAAGTGAATGAAATCAACCAGGTAATCAAAGCACTTGGAACTGCAGGTATTAGTGAATACTTTGGTACTATGCTTAAATCTGCTCAGCTTGGAGAAATTGTTTCAGCTGTTCAGACGTTGATTCAGGTTCGAGATCAATTGAATACTTTTGCATCCGGAGCGCTAAATGAAAATGTTCAAACTGCAATTGCTGCCATTAAAACCGCCATTCAACAGTTAAGTACGATTACTGCAGGTAGTGATGGCGGAGGGCTTCAAGGCGTTGCTAGTGGTTTTTCTGCCGTTACTCAGCAGATGAGTGCTTTCAATACAACCGCCCAATCCATGGGAACTGGAATTTCAACAGTTGCTAGCACCTTCCAAAGTTCTATGACTACCATCAAAACTAGTGTAGAAACCACTATGACGAGTCTGCCCCAAGTCGCAACAACCGGAATGACAGGATTTAACAACGCTATAGCAACAGGAATGAGCCAGTCGGCGGCTACTGCCCGTTCTGGGTCCGCACAAATCGTGTCGGCTTTTTCCGGATTACGTGGCCAGTTGCAATCAGCTGGTTCTTATGCCATGTCTGGTTTAGCTATTGGAATTCAGTCTGGCGCCAGTTCTGCAATTGCAGCTGCGCAATCTGTTGCTAACAAAGTAACTTCAACGATTCAATCAGCCCTCAAGATTCACAGCCCTTCACGGGTCATGATGGCCGTGGGTGGATTTGTCTCTGCCGGCTTGGCCAAGGGGATTACTGCGGCTCAAAATTTAGTCAGCAATGCCAGCAGTCGTCTAGCAACTGCAGCTGTACCTAGTCCGTTGGCTGATGTTTCGGCTAGCGGTACTGTGACTAGCACCATGAAGTTGGATGATTCCGAGGTTGAGAGTCTCAAAGCTGCAAGCACTCAAACCGTGGTAGTACAGCACAAACAAGTGGTGCCACAAGTTGTGATCAACGTTGACAACAAAGACGGCGAGCCAATTGACACGGATGCGCTGCTTCAAGAATTTGAAGACAAAGTAATGGAACTCTATGAATCGGATTTAAGTTAGGAGGCATGTAAAATGGCAATTAAGTTCTATCTCGATATTGGCGGGAAGCGATACATGCTTCCTGTCAATCCGGGAGAATTAGAAGTAGATATTCCAGTTAATAACCAATCAACTGAAGTGGTGAAACTGGGGGAAATTACTCAGTTTTCACCAACAGGATTACAAAGTATCAGCTTTAGTAGCTTTTTTCCTTTGAAGAAGAATTCATCTTTTTCAACACCTGGCGCGGATTGGAAGGCTCCCCACGATTATGTGGCACTCTTCAAGAAAGCCATGGATGACCAAAAGGCGATTCGCTTAATCATTACAGATACGAAAATCAACAGCCTTGTCTCGATTGATTCATTCAAGTGGTCACTTGTGGATTCTACAGGAGACGTGGAATACTCTGTTTCTTTTAAAGAGTATAGAGAGTATGCTGCCAAATATGTGAAGACTGTCGCCCAAAAAGTATCGCCCACACCACCAAAACCTCGTCCCGTTGTCAACCAAACAATCACTCCTGGGTGTACGGTGATTGTCAATGGACGACTGCATCGGGATAGCTACGGTAGTGGACCTGGTGTAACGGAAGTGAACGCCACGAGAAAGGTCAATTTTATTGCCAGGGGGCGTTCTCATCCATATCACGTTACATTGCTGAATGGTGGGTGGCGTGGTTGGGTGACGGCTGGAAGTGTGAGGCGAATCTAATGAAACTACAGGTATTTGAGACGAGTATTACTTACTGGTCAATGTATGATTTGTCTGAAATTGTCAGTGATGTAAGCTGGTCCACAGGAACTGGTTCGCAACCCGGAAAGTTTACGTTTAATATCCAAGAGGACAAAATGGTCTTTCTCCGCAATGGCGACATCATTACTGCCAAAGTGGATGGAAAGACTTTTTTTGAGGGAAAAATTTTCACTCGGAAAAAGAAGAAAAATAAAACTTGGCAAATTATCGTTTATGACAATCTAAGGTATTTGAAAAATGAAGATACGTTAGTCTTTAGCGCGTCTAGTGCCTCTGCAAGATTTAAAACCATTTGCCAGACACAAGGACTGCCTTTTCGAATTTTGGATAATGCGGGCTATAACTGTGCGGCAGCTGTTATGGATCAAAAAACTTATTTTTCTATGTTAGAAGATTCCCTCGAGGAAACTCGCAAGGGATATGGTGTTCGCTATGGGATTCGTGATAATGCTGGAACTTTAGAATTCTATAACTACAATCGGATGATTACAAAGCTGGTTTTAGGTGATCAATCATTGGTCACGGATTACGACTATGAATCTTCTATTGATGAAGCTTTCAATGCTGTGAAGGTAATCCGAGAAAATGAGGACAAAAAAACCCGTGAAGTCTTTACCGCAACCCATACTGGCAGTATCAAGAAGTGGGGAAAACTCCAAATGGTAGAAACCGCTAGTGATGCAGAACTGAATAGCTCTCAATTGCAGAAGCAAGCCAATGATCTGTTAAGAGAAAACAACAAAGAAACCAGAACTCTTAGCCTTGAAGCAGTGGGGAATATCAGCATTCAAGCTGGGAATAGTTTCATTTTGCGACTGTCCGACTTAGAGCGTGAGGGTATCAAAAAAGATACTTTAGCTTTGGTTCATAGTTGTGACCACAGTCTTGGTTTTCCTCATACCATGAGTTTAGAAGTGGAGGTGCTGGCATAATGGCCGGAGAAAAATTAGCAAGAGCCTTAAAAGATAGCAAGCCAAAAACCGGGGAATTATCTGATTTGATGTTTGGTATCGTGACTAGCACTTCTCCTTTAAGAATCCAAGCTGAAAGTCGCATGCAGCTGTCTAGTGAACATCTAATTTTGTCTCGTATGGTCAAAGATTTAACGATTACCATCACCATTGAAGGGAAATCTGGTTCGGCTCAAGTCTTTCGGCCGTTAAGAACTGGAGATAGAGTGGCCATGTTACGAGTGAGTAAAGGTCAGAAATTTTATGTGCTAGAAAGGGTGTGATTGGTATGGATGAAGAAGTAGAAGTAGAAGTACAGATGCCCACAAGGACCTATAAAATTTCAAATGGCCGTGTGAATGGTTGGATTGATGATTTAGAAGCCATGAGACAAGCTGTTGAAAAGATTTTATCAACAGAACGTTTTGAGTGGGTTATCTACTCTGATAATTATGGAATCGAAATGCAAGACCTAATTGGCAGCGACTTTGATTTGATTAAATCTGAAATTGAGCGGGTAGTCAGTGAAGCTCTACTGGCTGATGAACGAATTGAAAGTGTTGATAATTTTGATTTACAACAGACCAATCGTTCTTCATTACTTTTTAGTTTTACCGTTTTGACAGTGTTTGGGGAAATCAAGATGGAACAGGAGGTGGTTGCGTGAACTATGAAGAAATTGGCCAGTATCTTGAAGAACGAGACTTTGCCTATTATTTGGAACAAGCCATGGAACAAGTCCCGGATAATATTGATATTCGAGAGGGCTCCATTATGTATGATGCTTTGGCGCCGGCTTGCTACTCTCTGGCTGAGTTTACTATGCAGTTGAAAAATGTTTTGCTAGAAACCTTTACCCAAACAGCACAAGGCGGGTACTTGGACTTGCGAGCAGAAGAGCATGGTATTAAACGGATTGCCGCCACTCAAGCGATTGTCAAAGGGAAATTCACTAAGGATGATGGATCAGCCGTGACTTTGGTTGAAGGAAATCGTTTCTCTAGCATTGATGATGACCCTGTTTACTATTCGGTAATTCAACAAGACGCTGACCCACTTTACTACACTTTGCTGGCCGAAACTGCCGGCACCCGGGGCAATCAGTATGTTGGCCAGCTTTTGCCTATTGACCACTTTAATGGTTTAGCTACCGCTGATTTAATCGAAGTGGTAATCCCAGCAAGAGATGAAGAATCTGATGGCGATTTACGAGCTAGGATTTTAAAAACTTATCAGGTTAATGCGTTTGGTGGTAACGTGGAGGACTACATTAATTTGGCTTCGGCAATTGATGGTGTAGGAGCTGTCCAAGTCTACCCTGTGTGGAATGGTGGTGGGACGGTGCGAGTGGTGATTTTAAATAATGCTTTTGGATTGCCGAACACCACTTTGGTTAACAAAGTGCAGGAGGTTATTTCTCCCACCGACGACCAAAAAGGTTATGGGCTAGCACCAATCGGTCACTTGGTCACTGTTGCCGGTCCTATTCAGAAAAATGTAGCTGTTAGTCTACACGTCGATACTATGGTGGGAGTATCTCTCGACAGCCTTAAGCCCGCTATTTTAGCCAAACTTGAGGAACATTTTTTAACCTTGAGAAAGACCTGGGCGAATCATGATGATCTCTATCATTATGGACAAACCATCTACCGTAGCCAGCTGATTGTGTCAGTCCTCCAAGTAGAAGGTGTGGCCAATGTGTCCGGTGTTAAATTCAATAATGCTGAGGCCGACTTAACGCTTCAGATGGACAATGCCAAACAAGAGATTGCCTTTCTGGGGACGGTGACCTACACATGAGCCAATTAAAAGAATTATTGCCAATTTGGTATGAAGGCATTGTTGAGACAAATATCTTGATGGACGTAGAGCAGCGATTATTTGATAATTTAGAATCTCAAATCAAGCTTGCTCAAAATAATCAGTATGTTTCTACCGCTGATAGCAAGACGATTGCTATCTACGAGCAGATGCTGGGAATCGTTACTGATCCATTAGATTCATTGGATTTACGACGGTTTCGGGTATTGACACGCCTGACCACTCAGAAACCTTATACCATGAGATATTTGCAAGAAGTTTTGCCTAGCTTTGGTGATCCGGCTGAATTGACCATGTTTTACAACGAGTACCGACTGCTGGTTGAAATGAACTTTGAAAAGCTTGGACAGGTATCTGAGATTGAGTATATTTTCCGGACGGTGGTGCCAGCGAATATCTTAGTTGATGCCCAAAACGAGTTGAAGGCCAATGTGCCCAAAACGCAACTATTCATGGCAGCTGGTATGACTAATACGGAATTGGTGATGATTACGCAAGATGTTGCGGAGGTACCTAGTATTAGCGCTCCGATTTATCAGCCGTTCGGTGTTGTGATCTCTGACCTGGAACAAACTTCTCAGGATATCGCTAAGGCTCCAGAAATCAGGCTCAATCAAAAGTTAGCCAATGCCTTCGTCAATTACCAAACAATCGAAATTACAGAAAGGGGAGAATGACTTGGAATTTAAACAAGCAGTTGTCACACAAAACGGCCGTGCGTTAATGGCCAAATTATTAGCTGGAAAATCCACCCAGTTTACCAAGATTAAAGTTAGTTCAACCATCTATCCAGATGCCCAGTTGGCTAACCTGACAGCTCTAACTAATATTGAGCAGGAAACTACCGCTCAGGCATACGGGAACAACACCGCTACTGTGTCCGTAGTCGGGGCTATCGAAAATACAGGCTTAACTTCTGGTTATTATATAAACACTGTCGGACTGTACGCTCAAGATCCGGACAAAGGAGAAATCCTTTACTCAGTCTCTAGTGCCTCAGTTAATGGATACATGCCTCCAGATACTGGGGTTAGCAAGTCGGGATTTGAGTTTAAAATCTATACTGAAGTAGGAAATGCTACGAAAGTTGACTTAACTGTGGATCCCGCGGCTTTTGCGACTCGTGAAGATCTAGAACGAATGAAAGCCGATTATTACAATCGCTTTGAAATTGCGGACTTATTGGCTCAAATTATTTCAGGTGAAGAGGTCGAGATCACTAATACCGCCACATTTGCTAATAAAGTTCTAGGTAGTGTGATTGAAAACCCGCATTCTGCTAGATATTCAACGAGTTCAACTTTAGCTAATCCGAATCAAGGCTATGGCGGAGTTCAAAACTCATACAATGAAATATCATTCTTAGATGGCACGTCATGGAGATTAACGACGAAAACAGCTGAAGCTCCAGTTCAAATGATTTTTAATTGGAATTTAATTGAGCAAATTAGTCGTGACTACCCAGGACTTTTTGATCTTTTAGGCGCGGTTGACCTATCTAAAAAAGTTGAAGTTGCAAAGCGAATTGTTAGCGTGTTGGAGCCAACCACTTGGGGATTCGGGAGCAATCAATCCGGAAATTCATTAACCTCAGAAGTTTGGAATAAAACCGGATGGTCAACCGGTTCCGCTAAAAATACAACTAATCAAATAAAGGAATTAAAACACACTTGGACGGGGTCTACAGCTACTCAATTTATTCAAGATGATGGTTTTGTGTACATGACCGTGTTTTCAGAACCATCTGATGGTGTTTCGAGTTCGATATCAAGCGTTGATTACACGAGTTTAACCTATAAATTAAAAATAAAATTATCTGATTTTTATGTACCGCGTAACGAGTACAACCAAGAAATCGGTGAAATCAAAGACTGGATTCAAGCACACTCATAAAAATGGAGGGAACTCAAATGGAAGAAAAAATTGTCTACAGCATTGACCCTGCAACACTGGGTCAAAAGAAAACCGTAGCAGCAAGCTACAAAATTAATACCCTTTACGAAACGGAAGTCGAACCACCAGCTAACTATCTTATTTTAGCTTGGGACAACAAAACTCGTAGTTGGTATGATGCCGGTTCTGGTGTCAACGAAGGCTTAGAAAACCAAGACCAACAACTGACCGATGCCATGATGGCCATCGCTGAATTGTACGAACAAAAGCTGTTGTTGGAAGAACGTGTTGCTGCTCTAGAAGTGGCTGCTGGATTATCAAAATAGAAAGGAATGGTGGAAGTTGGTTAAAGTGTATGTGAACTTAATCAAAAAAGGGGCGAAGTCTATTGAGGACGTGCCGGAGGAAATTAGAAAAGATGTCGAAGCAATCTTGGCTGCAGAATCTGCGGCTTAGGATTGCTTTTTATTTGATTCGAAAGGAGGTGAGAACTATGGCAGTCGTATATGCAACCTTAATCATCAAAGGTAAGAAAACCATTGGTGACGTACCAGCAGTGATTCGTGATCAAGTCAAAGAAATCTTGATTGACATGGAATTACCAGAATTAGCTGGGGAATAGCGGGAGGGGCTTTTGCCTCTCTCTTTTTTTGAAAGTTGGTGAGATATGAAAGATTTAATTCAACGGATCCGTACCGATTGGCAGTTCTTAATCGTTGCGGTGACCACGGCGGCAGTTGGTCTCAATTTCTTGGCGCACCCAGGATTACTGGATGATCATAGCGCCTATGCGTTTATTGTCAGCGTACTAGATGATGCGGTTTTTTCTGTTCCAATTAGTGTTGGAGGCATCATTGGTATTATGACTTTCATCATTGGATGGGTGCCAGCGCGTATTCCGCTTTTAGTTTTTTATCAGTTTGTTTGGATCATTCTTTTTCTGGCCTTTATCTGGCGAACATTTAACGGCTATCCAAATTCCAGTTGGATCATGGCTTTGGCGATTAATGTCATGATTTTTCTTGTAGCACTTTGGGGTGATGTGGATGGCTGATATGCAGTGGGCAGTAACCATTGGTGGTGCAGCAATTGGGGCAGTTGTGACTCTGTTTGCAACCAAGTCAAATAACAGCACAACTTTGGCCAAAACAAACAATGATAACGCTGTTCAATTGTTCCAACAATACAAAGAGATGAATGAACAACTGCAAGGAAAAGTGGATCGCTTAGAGGAAAAGCTTGAGAAGTTACAGGAGAAATATGAAAAGGAAATTGCATTCTATCAATCCGAAGTGGAACGGCTTGAGGATGAGAATGAGAAATTGACTTGGGAACTAGAACGAGTGAAAGGCGGGAATTAGCATGGAAGAAATTACAGGCGCAGTCCTGAATGGCGTGTTCATGATTTTAGTAGCATTGATTGGTTACGCCTCTCAGAAGTTAGCTGCCTATTTTAAAAAAGAGGGCATCTTGACAGAGCTAGAAAGCAAAAAGGCCTATGCGGATATCGTAGTTCGGGCTACGCAACAGATTTACCAGGAGGCGGACGGCCCAGTAAAATTGCAACGGGCAAAAACACAGCTGATTGATTACCTGCAGTCTAAAAAGATTCCATTTACTGAAGCCGAATTGGAAACGCTGATTGAATCCACGGTGAAATCTATGAAAGATGGCGTTGTGGAAGGCTTGAAAGAAGGTGAAGTCTGATGGCTGGAAGTGTTCAAAAATTTATTAATCGGATGGACTACTGGTGTACAGCGGTTAGTCTAGGCTACGACCAAAGCAACCGTCAAGATTTTCGGGATGGTGGTGAGACTGACTGTTCTGCGCTGGTAATCTACGCCTTGAAGGAAGCCGGATTTGATACTGGTAGTGCCTCTTACACTGGCAATATGCGATCGAACCTCACAGCGAGAGGCTGGAAGGTAGTATCCGTTAATGGCAATCCTCAATCTGGAGATATCTTGCTAAATGATGTCAACCATGTGGCAGTCTACATTGGAGGTGGTAAACTCGCTCAAGCCTCAATTGACGAAAACGGACGAATCACAGGCGGACGTGGTGGGGATCAGACGGGGCGCGAGACTAATATCTCACCTTACTACAACTATCCATGGACGTGTTATTTACGTTGGGGAGGAAGCTCTGATACCGGTAGTACATCACCATCAACAAGTACAGGAGGGAAATTAAATATGCGTACTTTTAAACTAAACACAGCCGTTAAATTGCGGAAATCAGCAAGCACCGGAGCTGGGGTCATTGCTACTTTGCCGGCTGGAAGCACAATTAAGTTTGATGATGTGACCATCGGTGGTGGCTACATTTGGGCTGTCCAACCACGGGCGAATGGTACCAAAGGCTATGTGGCAATGGGACCAATTACTGCTTACGGATCCATCTCATAAAAAATAGCCCCCGGATATTTCCGAGGGCAGTACATAGAAATCCCTCCTACTCTTAATTGAGTGGGAGGGGCTATTTTTGTTATTCTTGTAATTGCCACCAAGAACTTGCAAAACTTTCAACATTCTTATTTTGAGTGGTCAATGCTTTTTCCGAATTGATGAAAGCAGGATCCCAATCGGATTTAACCGCAAAGCCCAGTTCACCGTCAGTCATTTTAGTTTTTACACTAATTCCAACATTTGAGAATTGCGATAAGTCAACTTTGTTCAATAGGCGAACAGCTTGGGCCACTTGATTAATCACACTTTTCATTGATGTACTTCCTTCTAAGGTGATTTGAGTTGTATAGTTACCTGGCTCAACGTAAACGCCATTTACTTCTAGTACCTTTAGTTTTTGTCCAAGATAATCTTGGATAGCTTCATTGGAGTTCATTTCAGTGAATTCAGGTTCAGAGGATGATCCAACGGTTTCAGCAGCTTCTGATTCTGGTGAGGAGACTGGGGTAGATGATTCAGAGCTACTTGTTGATTCAATAGAAGAAGATGATTCAGCCAATTCCTCACTTGTGGAAGAACTATTCTCTTCTTTTGGTTTTCCACTAAAATCATGATCAGTATAACCAACGATAATGGTAGCTCCTTTATCGGCATAGAACCCATATTTATCACCGACTTCATCTGTATCATAATATTTCACGTTAGGCTGTTCAGAATCCAGTTGATCACAATCTCCAACTTTTATATCTCTTTTGTTAAGAGTAGCTTTTTCATCAAAATTTGTCACAACAAAGTCTGGTTTTAAACCAGCTTGTTTGAACAATTTTTCTACTTCTTCTTTTGACTTGAAATAGGGATCAGGAACTTCAACTTTTCCCTTCAACACTTTATCCGCATTTTCCGTTGCTTCTATCCGTGCTTTTTCTTCACTAGCTTTGCTAAATTGTGCCTTAATCTCAAATACTCCAATCGCAATCAACAAAATACCAACAACCCATACCCATTTTCTTTGCAATAACGGCTTTTTCATACATACACCCCAATTCACTTTTATATAAAAAGTGTATCACATCATTGTTATTTATAGGTAGTGAAATAAAAAGTTCAGCCCCATTCTCAGCCCCAAAGCCAAAAAAAACACTTCTGACGTTTCGGTCAAAAGTGCTGAAAACCTTGATAGAAAGGAGAGTACAGGATTTGAACCTGCGCGCCGGTATTAGCCGGTTCGACGGATTTCGAGTCCGTTGCATTACCACTCTGCCAACTCTCCAAAGTACATGTTCTATTTTGCCTGAAAAACGGAATTTGTCAAGAAAAAAAGTGTGCTTCCAAAGTCGGGCACACTTTCACAGGTGGATTAAATTCGTTCGACTTCTTTTGCCTTTAAAGTACTGTCAATGGCCTGTTCAATCAGTTTAATTACTTCTTCTTCAGTAGGATTAATGATACCAGAAGACATTAAGGAAGCAATCCCAGAAACCGTAATCCAAGTAGTTTCGTGTAAAAGAGCAATCTGTTCTTCCGTCAAATCAGCATAGATGGTGTTTTTTTTAACGAGATCTTTAAAGTAATCGTAGGAAAATTGATGCATCAACTGTCCGCCACCATACTCATCCACATAAAGGGAAACGTATAAATTGTGGTTTTCCCGAGCAAAATTGATATAATTGATGCCGAGGTCGATAATTTCGTTGCCGGTGTGAGGTTTAGGGAAGACATTTTCCTGTAAGTCTCGCATGATTGTTTCGACTAATGTGTTTTTTAAATCTTGCATATTTTTAAATTCCAAATAAATTGGTTGAGTGGAGATGCCCATCTTTTTGGCGATATTTCGTGCGGTAAATTTACTAAAGCCTTCTGTGGAAATCACATCGTAAGCGGCTTTTAATATTTGATCTTTCGTATAAACTTTGCGACGCATAAAAATTGCTCCTTTCTTTTATTATAACATTTACAACCCTTGGTGATATTGTATAGTAAAGTGTCCTATTTGGGCAAATGATATACATTGTCTTGTTATCTTATAAAAAATAAGCAAGTTGTTTTAAAAATAACTTTGTGTATTTAATTGCGACGCTTTATTGGTTTTATAGTGAGTGATAAGTGATTTTTCTTCAAAATGAAAAAAATCATCCGTTATCGTTAGTATGGATTAAGTATTTTAATTGAAAGAAAATTTAAGATATGAAATAACAGGAGATAAGAATAATTTAAGCTGATGAGGTGGCGTACTTTGGAGGAACATAAAAAATTAATTTTAAAGACTTGCGTATTAGCCGGCAAAATAATGATGGAAAATGGTTCTGAGGTTTATCGAGTGGAAGATACGATGAATCGAATCGCCACAAATGCTGGAGCAGTTGACTGTGTGAGCTATGTTACTGCCACCGGTTTGTTTATCGGATTTAAAGAAGACTCTTATTGTCAATTAGAAGAAGTTCATGAGCGAGCGATTAATTTAGAAAAAGTGGTGGCGGTCAATCGCTTATCTAGACAGTTTGCGGAAGGAGAATTGTCTTTAGCAGAACTTTACGATCAATTATTGATAGCTAAAAGTCAAACTCCTAGCTTTCGTTTAAGCACTCAGACGTTTTCAGCCGGGATTGTCAGCTGTACGTTAATGTACATTTTTGGAGGTAGCTGGACGGATTTTACTGCAACTTTTGTAATAGGAGCGTTAGGCTTTTTAACCGCTTATTTAGTGAAGAAATGGTTGCAAATCAGTTTTTTGGATATGTTTGCTGCGGCAGTTTTAATCGGAGTGTTGTCAGTTTTCTGTAGTAAACTGGGTCTGGCTAAAAATGTGGACAATTTGATTATTGGAGCAGTAATGCCGTTAGTTCCTGGGGTTGCCATTACCAATTCGTTTCGGGACATTATGGCAGGAGACTTGATTAGCGGAACTGCTAGAGGAATTGAAGCAATTTTTACTGCCGCTGCCATTGGTATGGGGATTGCTTTTGTCTTATCCCTTAGTGGAGGTGCTTTTTAATGATGATTTTGATTCAAGTACTTTTTAGCTTTATCAGCACGGTGGCTTTTGGTGTGTTGACGAACATCCCCAAACGAGCTTTGATCAGTACGGGGATTACCGGGTCTTTGGGTTGGATGCTTTATTGGGGCTTGCGGAAAGCGGGCTGGGGTCTAGGTTTTTCTAATTTTTTAGCAGCGTTTTTCATTGGTTGTTTGAGCATTTATTTTTCCCGGCATAAAAAGATGCCCATGATTATCTTCAATATCCCCAGTCTTGTGCCGTTAGTTCCTGGAGGTCCTGCTTATAAGGCGGTGCGGGAGTTAGTCTTAGGGGATAACGCCATGGCGGTGCAAAATACGGTAATTGTTTTAATTACGGCTGGTGCCATTGCTGGGGGATTTTTAGTCACTGGTGTTGTGGAAAATTTATTACAACGGTTAAAGGCTAGGCGCTTGCAGAAAAACACTGCAGAAAAAGGCTGAAGTTAAGTTCAGCCTTAGGACCGATAGGAAATCAAGTGAAAAGCTACTATACTATAGATGAAGTAAGACAAAGATGAAGTGCTTAAGAAAGTTTGAATCTTACAAGATTGTTTGGTTAAATTCACTTTAAAAAATCGCCAAGCAAGTATTTTTCTTCTATAATGAGGAAGAAGTAGTAAAGGAGATGATTCCATGAGCGTAGCTGCATCCAGAAAGCTAATCAATGCGATATCTGTTATCGGAATTGGCGTTTCCTTAGCCTTGACGATTTATTTTTTCAACTTAGGAGTTTTTAAAGATATCAATGCCCTGCGAGGTTTAGTAGGAACCAATACGATTTTGGGACCGATTATCTTTATGCTACTGCAAATTTTACAAGTGGTGATTCCCATTATTCCCGGTGGTGTTTCCAATGCCGCAGGGGTCTTGATCTTTGGTCCGATAATGGGCTTTGTCTATAATTATGTTGGGATTTGTATTGGTTCTTTAATTATTTTCCTCTTAGGACGACGTTACGGGAAAAAATTCATCTTAAGTATGATTGGTGAAAAGACGTATAATCGTTATATCGGTTGGTTGGACAATCAACAACGTTTCGACAAATTGTTTGCGCTGGCCATCTTTTTACCAGTAGCGCCGGATGATGCGCTGTGTCTCATGGCGGGGTTAACCAATATTTCCATTAAAAAATTCACGATGATTATTTTATTAGCAAAACCATTGTCAACGTTCCTTTACAGTATGGCTTTAATTTATGGGGGAACTTTCTTAAGTGGCTTTTTAGGCTAATCCAAAAAGCAGTGGCTCCTATTTAGGGAACCACTGCTTTTTCATATGGAAAACAAAAACCAGAAAGTATGGATTGCTTTCTGGTTTTTAGTATCTACGCACTTTTTACTGTACTTTTTTTCAATAAGTTGCGTTCCAAGTAATCGGCCAAACCATCTTCGGTATTTGGTTTTTCTGTCTGGTCATTGGCGGCAGCTTTCGCCCCGGCAGAGCCATTGGCCATGGCTACACCCCAACCAGCGTATTCTAGCATTTCCACATCATTGTGTTCATCACCAAAAGCGATGATGTTTTGGCGGTCGATGTGTAATGCATCGGCGATAACTTTCACGCCTCGGGCTTTTTCAATGCCTTTTGCCACGATTTCCAATACGGCTTTTGGACCACCCCAAGTGCGCACGTCCACGTAGTCTGCGTATTGCTCGTTTAGACGTTTGGCAACGGTGTCCGCCATGGCGTTGGTCGTTTGAACCAACATAGAAGTTGGATTGCTCTTTAAGTTGGATAAAAGATTGGCTTCAGTAGGTTTTTCAGTAGAGAAAAGGTAAGAGTCTTCGAAATCAATGCGATCCACGAAAAAGCTATCCCGGTTTTCAGCAGCTACGTAGTCTAGTTGTAATTCCTCTTTTTGAGCAAGAATATCAAAGACGATGTCGCGGCTGAATAAAGTTTCTGTTTCATAAGACCAAATTTGATGAGGAAGGTGAACAAGGGCACCATTAAAGTTCACCATTGGACTGGTTAAGCCAAGTTCTTGATAAAACTGTTCGCTCATGCGAAATGGTCGTCCTGTAGCGATACTAACGATATGGCCGGCTTTCACCGTCTCTTGTAAGACTGCTTTGGTTTTTGGTGTAATCAACGATTGGGCATTTAATGTCGTCCCATCCAAGTCGATGGCAATTAATTTTTGTGTCATGGGAGTTGTCCCCGCTTTCGTTTCTATTTGCCGTTTCAGTGTAACATAATTTTTTGTTTTCACAAAGTTTTCAAAATGAATCCCATTGGACTTAGAAAAAAGTTTAAGCTTGTCCTTTGTTAAGCAGTAAAACTCATTTAAAGAAACGGTTGCAATCCAAAATAAAGACGAATGTTTTTTAGGATGTATAAAAGAAAATTCAATAAAAACGACCAAAAACCGAACGATAAATGCAATGTAACGAAAAATATTACCAGAAAAATTGATTTTTCATTGAATCATTCCTATAATTGGTTTCGTTGGGGTGATTCCCGCAGCAATTATTTTAAGTAATCATAATGATTAAGGAGAGAAAATAGAAAATGGAAAAGTTTTTCAAATTAGAGGAAAACAAAACAACAGTCTCCACTGAAATGATGGCAGGGGTGACGACTTTCTTTGCCATGAGTTATATCTTATTCGTCAATCCATCGATTTTGTCATTGTCCGGCATGCCTTTTCAGGCGGTATTTTTGGCAACCATTATCGCTTCTGTGATTGGGACATTAGTCATGGGGTTATTTGCAAACGTACCTTACGCCCAAGCACCGGGGATGGGCCTGAATGCCTTCTTTACTTATACAGTGGTTTTTGGGTTAGGTTATTCTTGGCAACAAGCATTGGCCATGGTCTTTATCTGTGGTTTGATCAATATCTTTATTACCGTTACTCGTATTCGTAAAATGATCATCCATGCCATTCCAGAAAGTTTGCAACATGCAATCGGTGGTGGGATTGGGATTTTCGTAGCTTATGTGGGGATTAAAAATGCCAATTTGCTAAACTTTACGGTAGAAAAAGCCAATATTTTATCTGGTGATGCAGAAACTAGTATACTAGCCAATGGTGGCATCGTACCAGCGTTAGCTAACTTTAACAACCCAGGGGTTATTTTAGCAGTGATTGGCTTAGTCTTAACTACATTATTAGTAGTAAAAAATGTCAAAGGTGGCATTTTAATTGGGATTGTGGCTACGACGATTATTGGGATTTTTATGGGCGTGGTAGATCTTTCGGCTATTGATTGGAAAGCAAACTCTCTGGGCGCTTCTATTAATGAATTAGGGACTACTTTTGGAGCGGCTTTTGGTAAAGAGGGGATGCAATCCTTGTTTGCCGATAGTTCAAAGATTCCTCAAGTCTTAATGACAATTATTGCCTTTAGTTTATCAGATACATTTGATACCATTGGTACTTTTATTGGAACAGGTCGCAGAACGGGAATCTTCTCCAAGGCCGACGAAGATGCGTTGGATGATAGCCGTGGTTTCAACACGAAAATGGATCGGGCACTCTTCGCTGATGCGATTGCTACTTCTGTAGGAGCAATCGTGGGGACTTCAAACACAACAACTTATGTGGAATCTGCAGCGGGAATCGGTGCTGGGGGTCGAACTGGCTTGACCTCAGTAGTGGTAGCAGCACTCTTTGCATTGTCTAGCTTGTTCTCACCACTAATTTCAGTAGTACCAACCCAAGCAACTGCACCAGCTCTAATTCTAGTCGGTGTGATGATGTTGGCTTCTTTTGCAGATATTAATTGGACAGATTTAGAAGAAGCAGTACCGGCGTTCTTTGCTTCTATTTTTATGGGACTTTGCTATAGCATTTCCTACGGGATTGCAGCCGGCTTTATCTTCTATACCTTGACTAAAGCAGTGAAAGGCAAAGCTAAAGAAGTTTCGCCAATTATCTGGGTAGTGGATTTACTTTTCATTGCCAACTTTGTGATTTTAGCGATTCTATAAAATAATGAACAAGACAGTTGTCCGCTTTCACTAGCAGACAACTGTTTTTTTGTCGTTTTGCCCAAGGTCTAGAGTTTCCTCTTGTGAAAAAATAAGGTATAGTTAAATAGGAAAGAAGGGTTGATAAATGAAGATTGATTGGCGACGTAACCTATTGATTTCCTGGGTGGGTTGTTTTTTCACCGGGGCTAGCTTTAGTTTGGTTATGCCATTTATTCCATTGTATATTGAACAACTGGGAACGCCGAAAGATCAAATCGAGCTGTTTTCAGGCCTGGCAATCTCCGTTACAGCTCTAGCCTCAGGCATTGTCGCACCGATTTGGGGGAATTTAGCAGATCGCAAAGGGCGCCGTTTGATGATGATTCGAGCAGCGGTGGGGATGACCTTCACCATGGGCTCACTGGCCTTTGTGCCTAATGTGTACTGGCTGTTGTTTATGCGGTTTATGACGGGGATTTTATCAGGATACATCCCCAATGCCACAGCGTTAATCGCTTCTCAAGCACCTCGTGAAAAAAGCGGTTGGGCACTGGGAACTTTAGCAACTGGGGCAATTGCCGGTAATTTAATTGGACCTTCTATGGGCGGTGCGTTAGCTCAGTGGTTTGGTATGGAAAATGTTTTTATCATTACCGGAACTGTGTTGTTGATTACCACGATTTTGACTATTACTTTGGTTAAAGAGGATTTTACACCAATCGCCAAAACGGAAATGGCTTCCATGAAAGAAATCTTTAGTCAAATGGAGAATTTCCAAGTGTTAATCGGTTTGTTTGTGACTTCTTTGATTTTGCAAATCGGCATTACCAGTATCAGTCCAATTTTAACCTTGTATATTCGGGATTTAAGTGGCAATAGTGGCAATGTTTTGTTTGTCAGTGGTTTGATTGTTTCCATTTCCGGGGTGTCAGCAATTTTATCTTCTCCAAGTTTAGGGAAGATTGGCGATCGAATTGGCAATCACAAAGTTCTGCTCTTTGGTTTGGTGCTCTCTTTATTGTGTTTCATTCCCATGGGGTTTGTAAAAACGCCTTTTCAATTAGGTGTGTTGCGGTTTTTACTAGGATTTTCTACGGGAGCTTTGACGCCCTCTATTAATACTTTGATCAATAAGATTACTCCAGCAGCGGGAGTTAGTCGGGTCTATAGTTACAATCAGATGTTCCAAAATTTTGGTCAGGTCCTAGGGCCTATGGTAGGTTCTACGGTAGCCCACAGTATGGGGTATCCAGCGGTATTTTGGGTGACTAGCGGCTTTGTTTTAATCAACATCTGTTTATCATTGTTTAATTTCCGTAAAAACATGCACAATCCAATTTAATTTGAAATCACAAAAAAACCAGTTACAATAAGTTCGTAACTGGTTTTTTCTGTGAGCATTTGTTTATTGCACCGATTCTTTTGGGGGTGCGATTGTGCCCAAGATAATGACAATCACACCGACAATCAATGAAAAAATGGTTGTCAGTTGAAAATCATAAGGAGCACCGATTAGGGCATTACCTAAATAGCCAACGACTTGGCCTAGAATAAAAGCCCAAAACAAGGTAATGATGTATTTCATATAAGGCACCTCTTTTCTAGGAGAATCTTTCGACATCAGTTTACCACAAACTCTACAGAAGTAAAGAAAACAATGACTGTAAATTTTCTGGAGGTATTTTCATGAGCTTTCCTCAACTTTATACAACGACTGCTTTTTCCTTGTTGCAAAGTACTGTGGCGATTGATCGCTATGTGGCAAAAGGGAAAGAATTGGGCTATCAAACACTGGGTATTTGTGATCGGAATGTACTAACAGGTGCCGTAGCTTTTTATCAAGCCTGCCTTGTGGCTGATATTCAGCCGATTATTGGCCTGCATTTGGATTACTATTCTCCAGTGCAAGAAGAGGAAAATGAACTTTTGCTCTTTGCTAAAAATCAAGCAGGTTATGAACAGTTAATCTTACTTTCCAGTCAAAAAGAACTGACGGGGCAAGTGCGTTTAGAGGATTTTGCTCCTTATGATCAGATCATCGGCATCTTTCCCAAGCGCAATGAATTAAGCTATTTAGCCCAAGCTCACCCGGAACGTCTGGAAGCACGCTATCAGGAATTATCTGCTTTATTCCCCAATCTTTATCTAGGACAGAGCTTAGTTGAAGAAAATCCTCTGAAAAACTGGGCAAAAGAACACGATCTGCCAAGTTTTGCTTTAATGGAAGTGGCAGGGTTAGAAGCTAGCGAATTAGAAGCCGTGGCAGTTATGGAACATATTAAAACTGGCAGTCAAATTGCGGACTTACAAGAGTTGGAATTAATTCAAGGGAATTATTTGCGCAGTGAGGCTAGTGTGAAGCAAAGTTTTTTAGAAAGCTATCCTGAAGCTTTAAATCACGCCCAAAATTTTGTAGCCGAGTGTCATTGGGAGTTGCCATTACATCAAAAACTCTATCCTAGCTATCCGCTAGCTTCAGGCAGTGCGGGAGATTATTTGCGTAAGCTTTGTGAAGAGGCTTTGCCAAGGCGAGTTGCCCAAGTGAGTGATGTCTATCAAAAACGACTAGACTATGAGCTTTCAGTAATTCATCAAATGGGCTTTGATGATTATTTTCTGATTGTTTGGGATGTGATGGACTTTGCTCATCAAAACCAAATTGTCACAGGGGCAGGCCGGGGATCTGCGGCAGGGTCCTTAGTAGCTTACGTTTTAGCGATTACCGATGTGGATCCTATCGAATACGAGCTCCTATTTGAACGTTTCTTAAATCCGGAACGCTATACTATGCCAGATATTGATTTGGATATTCCAGACAATCGGCGAGAAGAAGTCTTGCATTATGTTCAGCAAAAATACGGCAAGTTGCGCATGGCGCAAATTGCCACATTTGGCACTATGGCGGCTAAAATGGTCTTGAGAGATGTGGCCCGCGTTTTCGGCTTGTCCCAATCAGAGGCCAATCGCTGGTCAAAAGCCATCCCTAATAAATTGAAGATTACGTTAAAAGAAGCCTATGAAACTGCGCCAATCTTGCGGGATTTAGTGCAACAAAGCCCTAAAAATAAGCGGCTGTTTCAAATTGCCCTACTTTTAGAAGGTCTGCCTCGCCACGTCTCCACCCATGCGGCTGGGGTCGTGATCAGTGATCGGGATTTGACAGAGTTGATACCTTTACAAGCTGGGGCGGAGGATATTAATCTAACTCAGTTCACCATGAACGATGTGGAAACCATTGGCTTATTGAAAATGGATTTTTTAGGGCTGCGAAATTTGTCAATTATTGACAATACTTTACAAGGAATCAAAAAAGTGACGGGCAAAACTTTTTCTCAAAAAGAGATTCCGCTAAACGATCCTAAGACGATTGATTTGTTTCAAAAAGGAGATACTTCTGGGGTTTTCCAATTTGAATCAGCGGGGATTCGCAATGTTTTGCGGCGGTTAGGTCCAGAAAATATAGAAGAAATTGCCGCAGTCAATGCCTTGTATCGCCCGGGACCGATGCAAAATATCGAACATTATATTCAGCGAAAAAAAGGTAAGGAAGCAGTCAGTTACCCTGATGACAGCTTGAAAGATATCTTGCAAAATACTTACGGCATCATGGTCTATCAAGAAC
>NZ_JBCOJC010000022.1:0-9789 GCF_040925905.1 Enterococcus sp. 2201sp1_2201st1_C11_2201SCRN_220225 | reverse complement strand
GCGCAAGGCTATCAAGCAGCCAAGGCCAACCAAGTCTATGATTATATCGAACGCTTTGCCGATTACGGCTTTAACAGAGCCCATGCCTTTGCTTATTCCTTTGTGGGCTTCCAAATGGGCTTTTTAAAAGTCCATTACCCTGGGCCTTTTTTTGCGGCCTTGCTTCGTTCCACTAAAAGTAACCCAGCAAAGGTCAAAGAGTACTTAGCCGAGGCCAAAAAGCGAGGAATTTCCATTCTACCACCAGATATTAATCAAAGTAGCTATGGTTTTGTCTTGACTCAAATCAATCAAATTCGCTTTGGGTTAGGGAGTATTAAAGGCATTCGGCGGGATTTTATTGCGGCTATTGTGGAAGAACGCAAAAGCTCTGGACCATTTACTTCATTAGATAATTTCTTGTATCGGATTGATAGCAAGTGGCGTAAACAAGATCTCTTACTACCTTTAATTGAAGTAGGTGCTTTTGACACTTTGGATCCGAAAAGAAGACAGTTGGCCAGTGAATTGGAAGGAAAAATTCAAAACATCCAATACAGCGGGGGGAGTTTAGATTTATTGGATTTAATGACTTTAAAAGTCCATGATATTCGGGAATATACTCTAGAAGAACGCTTGAACTTAGAGGAGCAGTACTTAGGCGTCTATCTTTCGGGACATCCAGCTGAGAAATACCAGTTACTAGCTCAACGTTTGCAAATTGTCAGTATTACAGAGCTAGTTCCCGAAGAAAAAGTTCGGTTACTGTTCTACGTGCGAAATATTCGCGAAATTCGCACCAAAAAAGGAGATTTAATGGCCTTTGTGGAAGGGAATGACCCTTCTGGGGAGTTATCTGTTACTTTGTTTCCTGATTTGTATCGGTGGGTGCGACAAACATTTCAAATCGGGGATGTCTTATATTTGGAAGGAAAAGTGGAAGTGAGCAAGTACAATGGCGAGTTGCAATTGATTGCCAATGAATTAAATCAAGCTGAAGTCTTGCAACAGCAAATGACAGAAGAAACTTGCTACTTGCGCATTTCTCCGGAACAGGAAAATCCTGCTCAAATGGCGACTTTGTATCAACTGATTCAAGAGCATCCAGGAGCGATACCGGTGATATTGGTCTATGTCAAATCAGGAGTTAAAAAAATTCTTTCTCCAGAATATATGGTTGAAAATACAGAGGAGCTCCAAGAGGAACTAAGGCAGCTCTTGGGTTCGGCAAATGTTGTCTTTAAATAGCTTACAAGCTGTTTTCAGTAAATATTACCCTTTGTTTTCATCTTTTTCAAAATATTCCTCGAATCTCAAGACATTTCCTGCTTTTAATGGTAAAATAGAAATCGTGGTTAATGCCGTATAGGTATAACTAGTTAGAACCGAACAAACGACATTTTAATGAGGTGAAAGGTTAATGAAACGCATCGGAATCTTGACCAGTGGCGGAGACGCACCTGGGATGAACGCGGCGATTCGCGCCGTTGTCCGTAAAGGGATTTATGACGGACTGGAAGTCTATGGAATTAATTATGGTTTTGCTGGCTTAGTTGCTGGAGACATCCGTCGCTTAGATGTGGCAGATGTTGGGGATAAAATTCAACGTGGTGGTACTTTCTTGTATTCCGCTCGTTACCCTGAGTTTGCTACTGAAGAAGGGCAATTAAAAGGTATCGAACAATTGAAGAAATTCGGCATTGAAGGTTTAGTTGTCATTGGTGGCGATGGTTCTTACCATGGCGCTATGGCATTGACCCGTCGCGGTTTCCCTGCAATTGGCGTACCAGGAACGATTGACAATGATATTCCAGGTACTGATTTTACCGTTGGCTTTGATACAGCAATCAACACTGTCTTGGAATCTCTTGACCGGATTCGGGACACGGCAACTTCTCACGTGCGGACATTTGTCATTGAAGTAATGGGCCGTGGCGCTGGCGACATCGCTTTATGGTCTGGGGTTGCTGGTGGTGCGGATGAAATCATCATCCCTGAACATGACTTTGATATGGAAGTCGTTGCAAAACGCATTCAAGAAGGTCGGGATCGTGGCAAGAAACATTGCTTGATCATCTTGGCTGAAGGCGTTATGGGCGGAAATGAATTTGCCGAAAAACTTGCCACATATGGTGATTTCCATACACGGGTTTCCATTTTAGGCCACGTGGTTCGTGGCGGTTCTCCAAGCGCGCGAGACCGGGTCTTGGCTTCTAAATTTGGCGCTTATGCTGTGGAATTATTGGAAGAAGGCAAAGGCGGACTTTGCATTGGAATGTTGGATAACAAAGTGGTTGCAGCGGATATTATTGATACTTTGGAAAACAACAAACACCGTCCAGACCTTTCTCTTTATGAATTGAACCAACAATTGTCATTTTAGAGCAACACAATTACCGTTAAAAAAGGGCTTTTCCTAGCTTTTTTAAATAAATGAATAGGAGCGTTCAGTAATGAAAAAAACAAAGATCGTTAGTACATTAGGACCAGCAAGTAATAACTTAGAAACTATCTCTAAACTTATCGAATCCGGAGCAAATGTTTTCCGCTTTAACTTCTCTCATGGTGACCATGAAGAACAATTAGGCCGTATGACACTGGTTCATGAAGCAGTTAAGAAAACTGGTAAAGATGTCGGGATCTTACTTGATACAAAAGGTGCTGAAATTCGGACAACCGTTCAAGGAACAGATTCAGGTAAAATCGAATTTGAAATTGGCGATATCGTGCGTATTTCTATGGACTCTGAACATGTAGGCTCAAAAGAAAAAATCGCTGTTACTTACCCAGGTTTGTTCGACGACGTTCATGTAGGCGGACATATCTTGTTTGATGATGGCTTAATCGACATGAAGATTATCGAAAAAGATGAAGCAACTAAAGAATTAGTTACTGAAGTTCAAAATGCTGGTTTGCTTGGTTCTCGTAAAGGGGTTAATGCTCCTGGCGTCTCCATTAGCTTGCCTGGTATTACTGAAAAAGATGCAGACGATATTCGTTTCGGTTGCGACAATGACATTGACTACATTGCTGCTTCATTCGTGCGTAAAGCACAAGACGTTTTAGATATTCGTGAAATCTTAGAAGAAAAGAACATGACGCATGTTCAAATCATCTCTAAAATCGAATCTCAAGAAGGTATCGACAATGTAGATGAAATTCTAAAAGTTTCTGATGGTATCATGGTAGCGCGTGGGGACATGGGTGTTGAAATCCCTGCAGAAGAAGTACCAATGGTTCAAAAAATGATCATCAAAAAATGTAACGCTGCTGGTAAAGTAGTTGTTACCGCTACTCAAATGTTAGAATCTATGCAACAAAATCCACGTCCTACACGGGCAGAAGCTTCTGACGTTGCCAATGCTGTCTTCGATGGTACAGATGCAACCATGTTATCTGGTGAATCTGCAAATGGTGACTACCCAGTAGAATCAGTTGCGACAATGGCTCGGATTGACATGGAAGCTGAAAAAGCATTGCAAGAACTAGGTACTTTCCAAATTAACGAATTCGACAAAACAGATGTAACTGAAACCATCGGGATTGCCGTAGCTCGGGCTGCGAAAAACCTAGGTGTTAAAACAATCGTTGCAGCAACCGAATCTGGTCACACTGCACGGATGATTTCTAAATACCGTCCAGATGCTGATATCTTGGCAGTAACTTTTGATGAACGCACAAAACGTGGTTTGATGTTGAACTGGGGCGTATTCCCAACAGTTGCTGAAAAACCTTCAACAACGGATGAAATGTTCGATTTAGCAACGAAAAAAGCCGTTGAATTAGGTTTTGCTAAAGAAGGCGACTTAATCTTGATCACAGCTGGTGTTCCAGTTGGCGAACGGGGAACGACTAACGTTATGAAGATCCAATTAATCGGCTCTAAATTATTAGAAGCTCAAGGCGTTGGTGAAAAAACAGTTGTTGCAAACGCAGTTGTTGCAAAATCAGCTAAAGAAGCTGTAGCAAAAGCAAAAGACGGTATGGTATTGGTTGTTCCAACAACTGATAAAGAATACATGCCAGCCTTTGAAAAAGCGGCTGCTGTCATCGTTGAAGAAGGCGGTTTGACTTCTCATGCTGCGGTTGTAGGGATTGCCAAAGATATCCCAGTTATCGTAGGTGCAGCTGACGCAACTACTAAGATCGAAGACGGCGAATTGGTAACTGTTGACCCTCGTCGTGGGATTGTTTACCGTGGCGAAACAACTGCTATCTAATTGAATCAATTCTGATTGATAGAGGCAGCCGCTATTTTGTGATGGCGGCTGCCTTTCTGTCTGATGTAGGATTTTCCAGTTTGAAAATGGTGTCAAGAAAATTTCATTGACAAAGGTTTTATGCCCCTGTATAATAGCTTTTGTTGCTTAGAGGTGATGAATATGAGATGGTCTTTACAAGAATTGCGAAAATATCAAGAGAGTGGTTTGTCCTTTGAAGAGCAGTTGGATCTTACTCAACAGCTGAAAGAACGGGACAAGCAAATCCTTGATGCCAAATCTGTAGAGGTAGTAGGAACGATTACGATAGACAGCTACGGCTATTTATTGAATTATAGGCTCAAGACCGTTTTGACCTTGCCTTCTTCCCGTAGCCTAGAACCGGTGGAATTTCCATTGGATGTTGCGGTAACAGAACAGTTTGTAACCAAAGAGCAGTTTGCACAAGCGTCAGAGGCGATGCCAGAATATGAAATTTTACTTCTGGAAGGCCAGACCTTGGATGTGGTGGAATCTGTGATTGACAATATCTTATTGCATATTCCATTACAGGTATTAACCAAAGCAGAAAAAAGCGGCCAAGCCTTGCCAAAAGGTCAAGATTGGGAAGTTATTTCTGAAGAAGAATACCACCAACAACAAGACGCAACGGCAACAACGATCGATCCTCGTCTTGCCAAATTATCCCAGCTATTGGAGGAAACTTCAGAAGAGGATAATCAGTAAGATTGGAATAAATTTCGGGCTTAACCCCGTGTCGAACACAAGGAGGTGTATTGAGCAATGGCAGTACCAGCTAGAAAAACTTCGAAAGCGAAGAAAAACAAACGTCGCACTCATTACAAATTGACGATTAACGGTTTGAACGAATGTCCAAACTGTGGTGAATTGAAAAAAAGCCACCACGTATGCGCAAACTGCGGCTACTACGATGGCAAAGATGTGACTACAAAAGAAGCATAATCGTTTTGAACAAGAAGACGATTGCAAACCTCTTAGGCTAACCATGGAGCCTAAGGGGTTTATTTTTGTGAGTAAAACGCTACGCTTATGAGGTGAAAAGGGATTCTCTTGCTTTGAATGCCCGGACTTTTAAGCTATAATAAGGAGGATTGATTAAGAAATCATTACTAGGAGGAATCACTATGGAAAAACAGCAAATCGGTGTGGTAGGCATGGCTGTAATGGGGAAAAACCTAGCACTGAATATCGAAAGTCGTGGCTATTCAGTAGCTTTGTATAATCGTACTGGTGCGAAAACTGAAGAAGTCGTAGCAGAACATCCTGATAAGAATTTCAAAGCGACATACTCAATCGCTGACTTTGTAGCGGCAATTGAAACACCTCGCCGAATTTTATTAATGGTGAAAGCTGGTGCTGCTACAGATGCTACCATTGCCGAATTATTACCTCACTTAGATAAAGGAGATATCTTAATCGATGGGGGAAACACATTCTTTAAAGACACCATTCGCCGTAATGAAGAATTAGCCAACTCTGGTATTAATTTTATCGGTACTGGCGTTTCTGGTGGCGAAGAAGGAGCATTAAAAGGTCCTTCTATCATGCCTGGTGGTCAAAAAGAAGCCTATGAACTCGTAGCCCCAATCTTAGAACAAATCTCTGCTAAGGCAGAAGATGGCGCTCCTTGTGTGACTTATATTGGTCCTAATGGGGCAGGCCATTATGTGAAAATGGTCCATAACGGAATTGAATACGGCGACATGCAGTTGATTGCAGAATCCTATGATTTAATGAAAAATATCCTAGGCTTATCTGTAGATGAAATGGCAGAAATTTTCACAGAATGGAATACTGGTGAATTAGACAGCTATTTAATTGAAATTACAGCGGATATCTTAACTAGAAAAGATGACTTAGGTACTGGCCAACCGATTGTGGATGTCATTTTAGATGCAGCAGGCAACAAAGGTACTGGGAAATGGACCAGCCAAAGTGCATTGGATTTAGGAGTGCCATTGCCATTAATCACTGAATCTGTTTTTGCTCGTTTCATCTCAGCTTATAAAGAAGAACGAGTTAACGCAAGTAACATCTTACCGAAACCTGCACCTTTTAATTTTGAAGGAGATAAAGCAGAGTTGATAGAAAAAATCCGGGAAGCTTTGTACTTCAGTAAAATTATGAGTTACGCTCAAGGCTTTGCTGAATTACGGGCAGCTTCTAAGGAATATGACTGGAACTTGCCATTTGGAGAAATCGCTAAAATTTGGCGAGCTGGTTGTATCATCCGGGCGCGTTTCTTGCAAAAGATTACGGATGCTTATGACGTTAACCCAGATTTAGAAAACTTATTGTTAGATGACTACTTTGTGGAAATCACTAAAAAGTATCAACAATCTGTCCGCGATGTGGTAGCTTTGGCCGTTCAAGCAGGGGTACCAGTACCAACTTTCTCTGCGGGAATCGCCTACTTTGATTCTTATCGTGCGGAACGTTTACCAGCGAATATCATTCAAGCGCAACGAGATTACTTCGGTGCTCATACTTATGAACGTACCGATCGAGAAGGAATCTTCCACTACTCTTGGTATCATGAAGAATAAGCAAATCCCTGACGCCTGACTGGAGGACTTCCTCCAGTCAGGCTTTTTAATATGGATAACCATCGTTTTTAAAATATGGATAAAAAGTTAACTCTTTCTGACATAGCTCTTTTTATATTCCCGCTTTCATGATAAAATGGCTATAGTATTTTAATAAGAAAACAAAATTCTGAAAAAGTTTTTTGTGGAGAGAAGGATTGTTAAATAAATGAGCAATATCTTAATTATTGAAGATGAAAAGAATCTTGCCCGTTTTGTTGAATTGGAGTTAACTCATGAAGGGTATAACACGGATGTTCATTATAATGGCAGAACCGGTTTAGAAGCTGCATTAAATAACGAGTGGGATGCGATACTTTTAGATTTAATGTTGCCTGAACTAAACGGTTTGGAAGTATGCCGTCGCATTCGTCAAGTGAAGAATACGCCAATTATTATGATGACTGCCCGGGATTCAGTAATTGACCGTGTATCTGGCTTGGACCATGGTGCTGACGATTACATCGTAAAACCTTTCGCAATTGAAGAGTTATTGGCTCGCCTGAGAGCGTTACTTCGTCGAATTGACATTGAAGGGGACAAAAATGTTGCCAAACAAACTACGATTACCTATCGCGATTTAACCATTGAAAAAGAAAATCGGGTAGTTCGTCGTGGCAATGATGTAATCGAATTGACAAAACGGGAATATGAACTACTGTTGACCTTAATGGAAAATGTCAACGTGGTCTTGGCCCGAGACGTTCTGTTAAACAAAGTATGGGGCTACGAAACGGAAGTGGAAACTAATGTGGTGGACGTATATATCCGTTACCTACGTAATAAAATCGATGTTCCTGGTGACGAAAGTTATATTCAAACAGTCCGGGGAACAGGTTATGTGATGCGTTCGTGAGTAGTCACTTAAAAGAAGTAACAGCCACAAATGAGAAAAGAGAACTGAAAGGCCCATCTCTCACTGCGAAATGGGCCTTTGCTAGTTCTTTCTTCATTTTTGTGGTTTTTACCATTTTCGCGGTAATTACCTATAAGTCTTCCATTAATTTGATCGTAGCCAATGAAAGGAAGAACTTAGAGAATACCATGTCTGAAATTACTTCTCGTTTAGCCGACGCAGACCAACCCCTTGATTCGGAAACTGCTTATCGTTTGGTTAGTAAAGCAGCCGAAGAGGATACTGGTGGAAATTATGAGCGGGCTGTCTTAGAAGGAAAAACCTTAAAAATCGACCCTTATATCTCAGATTTGGGTCAAGAAGAGATGCACTTATACATTTACAATTTAGATCGTGAGCTAATTTTGAACACGGAAAGCATGGAAATCGAGTTAACCCAGTTAGATCGAAAAGACCCAACGATAATAACGATTGACGATTTGACTGGTTTTATTGCAGTGGAACCCGTGTATTCAAAAAAAACTGGTGAAAAGATTGGGTATTGTCAAACCTTCACAGAGCTTTCGGCTTTTTATGAAATTCGCAGTCGGCTTTTATTGACCTTGATTATTTTGGAGATTGTCTCTTTGATTTTAAGTAGTATTTTAGGTTATTTTCTGTCCACGTATTTTTTAAAGCCATTAAAAGTTTTGCGAGACACCATGGATACAATTCGACGCGATCCTTTATCGGACGTCCAAATGCCCCAAATTGGGACAAATGATGAATTAGCGGACCTTTCTGAGATTTTCAATGATATGCTGGAACGAATTCGGGTTTATATGGAACTTCAAAAGCAGTTTGTGGAGGATGTCTCTCATGAATTGCGCACACCGGTTGCGATTATGGAAGGACACTTGAGCATGCTACAACGCTGGGGTAAAGACGATCCTGAAATTCTTGAAGAGGGCTTAAGTGCCAGCGTACAAGAACTCAGTCGTATGAAAACCTTAGTGCAAGAAATGTTAGATCTTTCCCGAGCAGAGCAAGTGGAGACTCATTATAGTAATGAAGTCACGAATGCCCAAGAGGTTACCCATCAAGTTTACAACAATTTTGTGATGCTGTACCCAGAATTTCAGTTTACATTGGACGATGATCTCACTGAAGAAGTACAATTGAAAATTTATCGAAATCATTTTGAGCAGTTAATTATTATCATTTTGGATAATGCGGTGAAATATTCTACTGAACGCAAAGAAGTTTGTTTGAGCATTCAGCTGGTAAGCGGAGAGTTTGAAATATCGGTGCAGGATTTTGGTGAGGGGATTTCACCAGAAGATTTAGATAAAGTATTCCATCGTTTTTATCGGGTAGATAAAGCCCGCGCTCGGACAAAAGGTGGCAATGGATTAGGTCTTTCCATAGCAAAACAGTTAGTTACTAGCTATAAAGGGCGGATTACTGCCGAGAGTGTTGTAGGTCAAGGTACAATTTTTAGAATCTATTTGCCTGTTGTAAAGAATGAAATGAATAATGAAAAAGACCCCAAAAAAGAGGATGATCGCTAAGTGCGGTGATCCTTTTTTTGATTTTTAACGTGGTGAGCTTGTATTTCAATCTTGTTTATTTGACGCACAAGGAAATATTCTTAGTGAAAACGCAACAAAAAGGAACAAAAATAAATCAAGATAGACAAATATTCGTCTTTAGAAAAAGTGATCGAGACTTCATCTTTTTTGTTGCTTTTTATTTTAAGAATTGCTATATTAATACATGTCCTGTTGAGCGAAAAGCTCATGGAAAAAAAGTTGCAAAAAGCTGTTGACGAATTACTTAGATAATGATATTATAACAAAGTTGTTAATTTAACTACTTATCAAAACAGCTTTAAAAAGCTAAAATAAGTTGTTGACAAATAACAATGATTGAGATATCATTTAATAGTTGTCGATTGCGAATTGCAATCTTGCTTCAAAAAAACTTTTATAAAAATAGTTGACATTCAAAATGTCATCTGATATGATATAAAAGTTGCTGGAGCAACACAGTAGACCTTTGAAAACTGAACGAAAAGCAAAACAACCAATGTGTAGGGCGCTTTGATTTATCAAAGCAAACAACATTTGCAAGCAATTGCTAGCAAAGT
>NZ_JBCOJC010000021.1:0-43051 GCF_040925905.1 Enterococcus sp. 2201sp1_2201st1_C11_2201SCRN_220225 | reverse complement strand
ATAATGTGGTGGTGGCATTGCACCCAATCGCTAAAGGCGAAACCGTTACAGAAGGTGACTTGTCGATTACAGTTAATGATGATATTCCTCAAGGACATAAGATTGCGTTGGTTGATTTAAAAGCAGGGGAAAATGTCATTAAATACGGTGCCCCCATTGGTCATGTGACGAAAGATGTAAAAGCCGGTGATTGGCTACATACTCATAATGTGAAAACCAATTTGCATGATGAACTAGAATATAGCTACCAACCAGACTTACGCCCAATCACTTATCCGAAAGATACGCGAACTTTTAAAGGTTATCGCCGAGCAAATGGAAAAGTAGGGATCCGAAACGATCTATTTATCGTTCCAACGGTGGGCTGTGTCAATGGAATTGCAGAACGGATTGTTGAGCTTTTTAAAGCCAATCACAGTGATATTGCGCCTTTTGATAATATCACGATTTTAAAACATCCCTATGGTTGCTCCCAATTAGGAGATGATCATGAAAATACACGGCGGGTGTTGGCCGATGCCGTCAAACATCCTAATGCAGGCGGCGTTTTAGTCTTTGGACTAGGTTGTGAAAACAATACTGTAGATGCTTTTCGGGAATTGTTAGGAGAAGTGGATCCTGATCGCGTAAAATTCTTAGTCGCTCAAAAAGTGGATGACGAAATCGAAGCCGGAGCGGAATTGCTTGAAGAAATCTATCAAGCAGCTAAAAATGATCAGCGAGAAGAGTTACCGTTATCTGAATTGAAGATTGGTTTAAAATGTGGTGGCTCTGATGGATTTTCGGGAATTACCGCCAATCCATTACTAGGCATGTTTTCTGACTTCTTAATCTCACAAAATGGCAGTACCGTCTTGACAGAAGTTCCAGAGATGTTTGGGGCGGAACAAATTCTCATGGCCCGGGCCAAAGATGAAGCTGTTTTTGAAGAAATCGTTCAATTAATCAATGGCTTCAAGCATTACTTTACCAGCTACGGAGAACCTATTTATGAAAATCCTTCACCAGGTAATAAAGATGGCGGAATCACAACCTTAGAAGATAAATCATTGGGCTGTACTCAAAAAGCGGGAACGGCTGCTGTGATGGATGTACTGAAATACGGTGAAAAAATCAAAAAACAAGGCTTGAGTTTGTTGGAAGGACCAGGGAATGACTTGGTTGCCGCAAGTAATCTAGCTTCTGCCGATTGCCAATTGGTGCTCTTTACAACCGGTCGCGGTACGCCTTTTGGTTCTTATGTTCCGACTATGAAAGTTGCTACTAATAATGAGATTTTTAATAAGAAAACCCACTGGATGGACTTTAACGCTGGTCGCTTATTGAATGAAGACAAAGAACAAGTGCTAAATGATTTTATCGATAAAATTATCGCCGTGGCTAGTGGGGAAGAAACCCGGAATGAAATGAATAATTTTAGAGAAATCGCTATTTTCAAAAACGGTGTAACACTATAAAAATGAGAAGGTGTAGAAATGCTTCGAATTGAAAATGATTTTTTAGTTGTTGAAATTGATCAAAAAGGGGCCCAGTTGACCCGTGTCGTAAATAAGCAAGCGCAATTTGATTACATCTGGAATGGAAGCCAGTGGCCAAAACATGCGCCATTGTTGTTTCCTGCTATTGGACGCTCCACCCAAGACAGCTACCTGATTGAGGGAAAGACTTACCCTATGCAGCAACATGGATTTGCCAGTGATTATCTTTTTGAGGTTGCCCAGCAGTATTCAAACAAACTCATTTTACGTTTGCGAGATAATGAGGAGACGTTCAAAAGCTATCCTTTCCATTTTGAGCTTCAAGTAACTTTTGAACTGGTCGATCAGCAATTGCGACATACCTTTACCGTTAAAAACTTGGATGAACAAGAACTGTCCTATTCATTTGGTTTCCATCCCGCTTTCAATGTACCGATAGACGATGAGGGAAGTTTTGAAGAGTATCAAATTTTGTTTGAAACCTCGGAGGCGACTTTAGAACAATTTGAAATCAAAAAAAATCCCTATCCGTATCGTTCAGGGAAGAAACATTTATTTAACAATGGGGCAAAAGTATTGCCACTAACTAGAAAGATCTTTGAATCGGGCTTGATCATATTAAACAATCAAATCGATCAAGTGATTTTACGTTCCGAAAAGTCCGCTCATCAAGTAAAAATGGCATTAAATGGCTTTCCATATTTCTGTTTGTGGACGAAAGAAGACGAAGACTTGGATTTCATCTGTTTAGAACCATTTTGTGGCTTGCCAGATGTCATTGATCAAAGCCAAGAAATCAGTCACAAAGAAGGAAACGCACACCTTGCACCAAAGAGTGAACAATCCTTAACTTGTACGCTAACCTTTGAATAAGCATAATTTAATCACAAGCTAAAATCACAAACAATCAGTAGTTCTTTAAAAATGCAGGAATCAAATGTGTAAGTTAGACATTTGGTTCCTGATTTTGGTAATAAGGAGATGTAAAGAATGAACTATCCTGCTCAGAAAAGCAGTTTGATTCATACGTTAGGTTTCAAACGGGTGTATCCCTCAGTTTTAATCCAATTGAAATTAACGCAACTGCCTCAAGTAAAACGACTAGAAGAAGCGATTGAAAAACTAATCGAGATTCTTCCTCAAATTGCTTGTGGCTATGATTTTACTGAAAACTGTTTTTATCTAGTCACCGAAAAAATTCTACAAGTCATAGATGGCAAAGGTAATATTTATGATACAAAACTTGATTTTCTACACCAGCCACAAGTAAAAATCTATTTACGCCAGCAAGGAGATACTGGCGAATTGATAATGATGGGTAGTCATATTTTTTCAGATGCTTCGGGTTTTAAACAACTACTCTATGCACTAATTGCTTTATATAATGGGGCTGAGGCTAGCGAATTAGGAGAAAACCAGTGGGAAATCATGGATGTGTACCGTTCTTTTAAACAAAAGACCTCCTCAGTCAGTCGGTCCGATTCATCCGAGCCTTTGAATCTCCCTTTTGCCAGTAATCAAGGAGAAAAAACATATAAAATGGCCAATCGAATCACGCTTTCAGTCGAAGAATTGGCTAAGCTGAAAGCCTACGGAAAGCAACGAGGCTTTTCGCTAAACGATAGTCTATTGGCAGGTTATATGCGCTTTTTGGCTAAATACAATCCGACACATTCAGAAATTCAGCTAGCTTGTCCCACTGATACACGGCAGTTTTTGGCTGAGGACAAAGGTTTGCGGATTGGTAACTATACGGCACGCTACAATCCGATTGTTTCTCTTACTCACCACGAACCCTTTTGGCAATCGGTTGCAAAAGTTCATGAAGAGATGGCTTTACTTAAACGCAATCGTGAGTTTATTGAGTCAATTCAGCCATTATTGTCTGATTCAGCTCAAAGCTTAGATGAGATCCGGGCGGCCTTAAAACAAACGTACCATCCTCGCAAAATTTCTTATACGAATATGATGACAATTGATGAAAAACGGCTAAATTTTGAAGATGCTCAAGTAGTGGATGCTTTTATGTCAGGATCTTTTCGCAAAACTCCCGGGTATCAAGTTTGCTTCAATACTTTTAAACAACAGTTAAATTTAGTCTGTACGGTAGAAGGCAGCCAAGAAAATCAACGACAGGCAATGAACTATCTATTTGAAATCAAACAAGAATTATTGACTGGTTTAGAGGAAGAATAGATAAATGGCTTTACTTTTGAAAAAAGGTGAATAGAGAAAGCATAAAATCTCATTGACGAATTTCCAAAAGAGTAGTAAGGTTTTACTGAATTGAATAAGAATCTTCGGGGCAGGGTGTAATTCCCGACCGACGGTGACAAGGCATACCTTGAAGTCCGTGACCCGCATAAGTATTTGCGGTTGATCCAGTGTGAATCTGGAACCGACAGTTAAAGTCTGGATGGGAGAAGAAAAACTTATCGAAAAGGATAGGAGAAGTGTCAGCTTTTTTTGTCGTAGTTTCTTTGAGTTTGCCTATTTAAGGCCTCGTGTGATGAATTGCACGAGGCCTTTTTCATTTGGAAAGGAGGAAGATGAATGCATGAAACCTATATGAGACTTGCCATTCAGGAAGCACTGAAAGGGGCGGGAAAAACCTTTACGAACCCTTTAGTCGGGGCCGTAATCGTCTCAGAAAATCAAGTAATTGCCGTGGGAAGTCACTTAGCTTATGGCCAGCCCCACGCAGAAATGAATGCTATTCAATCATGTAATACTCCCGAAAAATTATTCAATTCAACCATTTATGTGACCTTGGAACCTTGTCATCATTATGGGAAACAGCCACCTTGTACAAAGACCATTTTAGATAGTGGCATTAAACGAGTGGTGATTGGGCAATTAGACCCAAATCCATTGGTGGCAAGAAAAGGAAAACAGTTTTTAGAAGAACAAGGGATAGAAGTTATCAGTGGTGTGATGACTGAAAAAGTACGCCAACTAAATCCCTTTTACAATTTCTTTTATGAACATCAAAGGCCTTACATTACTTTGAAACAAGCAATTTCCTTAGATGGCAAAATTGCTTTAGCTGGTCAACGTACCTCTTTAACCAATGAGGAAGTATCACAAAGAGTTCATGAGGAACGGGGTGATTATCAAGCTATACTAGTGGGCAGTCAAACTTTGTTAATTGATAATCCCACTTTGGGCACGACGAAAGATGTCTTATTTCCACCGCTACGAATCATTCTTGATCGCAAAGGACAGACTTTGGAATACCCAGAACTAAGACTCTTTCAAGAGGACAAAGGACAGATATTAATCTTTACGGAAAGAAAGCCCGTTGCCAAAATGCCCAAGTGGGTGGAGGTCCTTTCATTTCCTGAGGTAACTATTGAACTGGTAATCGGTGAGTTAACTCGGCGAGGGATTCAATCTGTTTACGTTGAAGGAGGCGCACAAATCCATGATGCGTTCTTGGCCAGTGGGCTGTGGGATGAACTGATAACTTATGTAGCGTCTAAAGTGATTGGCGGAAATAGCACCTCGAGTTTTTCCAGTCAACGGCTAGTAGAATCTGTTACAAATCTTAGTGACTTAACAGTTGAAACCATTGACGGAAACCTCCGCATCGTTGGGAGGAGAAGATAGGATGTTTACAGGATTAATCCAAGAACAAGGACGAATTAAACAGATTCATCATCAAGGCAAGACGATTTTGTTAACTTGCCAGGCTTCCGAATCGCTAGTAGCGGATTATGCCATTGGCGACAGTATGGCTATTAATGGAGTTTGCTTGACTGCAGTGAAAAAAGAACAAACCCATTTCACGGTGGATATCATGCCGGAAACCTATCAACGAACGACCTTTGCCACAGCCAAAATCAACGACCTTGTGAATTTGGAACGGGCATTGCAGTTTAACGGTCGCTTGGAAGGACATCTGGTGGCAGGGCATGTGGACTGTACCACCCGGCTGGTAGACAAACGAGTCCTAGAAAATGCCTTGTTATTAACCTTTGATTACCCCAAAACGCTCCAAGGTGAAATTATTCCTCAAGGTTCCATTGCGATTAATGGGGTAAGCTTGACGGTGACGGCAGTTTCACAACAACGCTTTTCAGTGGGATTGATTCCTCATTCTAAAGATCAGACGAATTTAGGAAAGTTGAACCGGGGAGAACGAGTGAATATTGAGACGGATTTAATTGGTAAATATCTCAAAGCCCAAGGACAACAGGAAATCAGAAAGGAAATGGCATATGAGTGAAAGAATTGAAACTGCAATTAAACAATTACAAAACGGTGGATTGGTGATTGTGGCAGATGATGAGAACAGGGAAGCAGAAGGAGATTTAATCGGTATCGCCAACTTGGCAACTAGTGAAACCGTGAATTTCATGACGAAATTTGCTCGAGGATTGATTTGTGCCCCAATTTCCCAAAGGATTGCCCAACGTCTGGCACTTTCTGAAATGGTGGAACAAAATACCGATAGTTTTGGGACAGCCTTTACGGTGAGTGTGGATCATCGGAGTACGACTACCGGGATTTCTGCTTTTGAACGAGCCAAAACGATTCAAGCTTTGGCCAATCCACAAAGCGAGGCCGATGAGTTTCATCGTCCGGGACACATTTTTCCATTGATTGGGAAATCCGGAGGTGTGTTGATAAGAAGAGGCCATACGGAAGCAGCTTTGGATTTAGCCAAACTCGCCAATCAAAGCGAAGCGGCCTATATTTGTGAAATCCTCAATGAAGATGGCACTATGGCGCGACGCCCCCAATTGGAAGAACTAGCAAATAAATGGCAGTTACCTTTTATTACCATTGAAGAATTGGCAACGTATTTGTCCGCAAAAGGGCAATTGACCGTGGCATTACCAACAGCCTATGGGGACTTTCAACTCTCCCTATTTGAAGATCAAGAACAGCGGGAACACTTGCTTTTGTCAAAAGGAGATATCCAAAATTCTGAACAACCACTCCTAGTGCGGATTCATTCCGAATGTCTAACCGGAGATGTTTTTGGCTCTCATCGTTGTGATTGTGGGGAACAACTGCATCAAGCGATGAAAATGATTGAAGCAGAAGGTGCCGGTGCGATTCTTTACTTGCGACAAGAAGGGCGGGGAATCGGGCTGAAAAATAAATTGCGGGCTTATCAATTACAAGAAAAGGGTCGGGACACCGTAGAAGCCAATTTGGAATTAGGCTTTCATGCCGATGAACGGGAGTATCACTTTGCCGTTGAAATGTTGCAAGCGATGCAGATAAAGCAAGTTCGACTCATGACCAATAATCCTGACAAAATCCAAGAATTAGAAAAAATGGGGATTGAAGTGGTGGAACGCGTGCCATTAGAAACAACCCCGTTTAAAGAAAACCAAAACTATTTGAAAACCAAAAAAGAAAAATTTCATCATTTATTGACGGTTTAGTAAAGTATTTTAGATTTTCTATTAAAAAACAATTTTAGGAGGAATAGACAATGACACAATTTGAAGGCACATTTTCAGAAAAAGGAATCAAGGTAGGCATCGTAATTGCTCGTTTTAATGAGTTTATTACGGCAAAACTTTTAAGTGGCGCCAAGGACAATTTATTGCGTCACGGCGTGAATGAAGTGGATATCGATGTTTACTGGGTTCCGGGAGCATTTGAAATTCCATTTATTACAAAGAAATTAGTTCAGACGGGTAAATACGACGGAGTGATTACTCTCGGTGCGGTAATTCGCGGGGCTACCACCCATTATGAACTGGTGAGCAATGAAGTGGCCAAAGGAGTGGCCCAAATCGGCTTAAATTCAGATATTCCGGTGATGTTTGGTGTGTTAACTACGGAAACTATCGAACAGGCCATTGAAAGAGCTGGAACGAAAGCCGGAAACAAAGGATCGGAAACGGCCCAAGGGTTGATTGAAATGATTTCGTTGAATCGTCTGATTTAAAGCGTCACAGTTGGGGCTAGGCAAGTTTTTCATAGTGAGAGTTTAAGTCGTTTGTGAATTAATAAGAAACGCTCATAGTCACAAATTTTTCAAATATATTATCACGATGACCCGCAATCCTTCGTTTATGTTCGTAGGATTGCGGGTTTATTGGCGAAAAGGTGATTCAAAACTGTAAATACAGATATTTTAGTAGGCAATCTACATAATTCACCATATAATAGCTTACGAGTAGAAGTTAAAGGAGTGTATGATAAAGGAAGTAATTATATTGGCGATCTTCTGGCAAAACACCCATATTGAAAAAAATGAAGCACGTCGCTCGTATTTTAGTAGTCATTCGGCAGAAGTACCAGTGAAAACGAATTGGTCAATGCCTTTTTTCTCAGTTGTATTTTTAAGCAAAAGAAAATAAACTATCTCGAAACTTTGATGAGTGTTATAGGATAAAAAATTTAGTGTTGGAGAATACCAAAACAAATCAACTTGGAGGAAGAAATGAATAATAATGATCGATTATTGCGCTTGCGTTATGCCATCGACTTGAAGGATAGCGATTTAATCAAAGCCTTTGAGCTAGGAGGTGTACCCCTGACGAAAGACGAGGCGCGGGCGGTACTGACCAAAGTGCAAGACAAGCATGAAGACGATGAAAAACGCAATGTGTATGAAAAAGCCATCAATAATCAAATGTTTGATGCTTTTTTAAATGGCCTAATTCTTCTAGCCAGAGGACCACAAAAAGATAAACCGACAGAAACGGCAGTGCAACAGAGCAAAGAAATCAAACACATCAATAATGTGTTACTAAAAAAGCTAAAAATCGCTCTTTCCATGACTACAGAAGATATTTTAGCTATTTTTGCCGAGGTTGAGTTATATCCATCAAAAGGAGAAATCGGGGCTTTTTTGAGAAAAGAAGGGCAACGAAATTTTAAACCTTGTGGGGATAAATACATGCGTAATTTTCTCAAAGGCTTGGGTATTTATAATAGAAGAAAATAGCTAGGCTTAGGCTAACTATCTGCCAGAATCATCGAGATTCGCAGGGAGATCAAAGGAAAAAAGAGGGCGTTACTTAAAGGAAGGCCTGTTAAAAGAGGCAATCTTTATAGAAAAGAAGGCTAACGCTAATCTTAGCGCCTAACTTAAAATGATACTAAAAGTTGAAAAACCGCGAATCTACATTTAATGAGATTTGCGGTTTTTGTTTTCCTTGCATTTTTTAAGAGTACTTTTGCAAAACAGATAAAGTGACAAGTCGTCATAAATAATCGTATACTGTTCTTTGCACAGAAATAGGATAGATTTCGAGAAATAAGGAATGCAATCTAAGGAGGATGGAAAGAGATGTTCTTAGCCCGTAAAGAAATGCGTTATGCCAAATTACGGTATAGTTTAATCATCGGCATTATGGTGTTGGTGTCTTATGTGGTCTTTTTGCTTTCAGGCTTGGCGACGGGACTGGCTCATGAATTTGATCAAGGGATTGTCAATTGGCAGGCAGATGAAGTGGTTTTAGCCTCGGATGCCAATCAAAGCTTAAATGCTTCTCAACTAACCCAAGAAGATTTAGAGCGGGTTACGGCGAGTGAGAAAGCGCCAGTTGGAATCTTCAGTGGAGCGATTAAAAAAGAACAGGCAAAAGAAGACATCAATCTATTTGCAACGGAAAAAGATGCGTTTATTTTGCCCCAAGTGACCAGTGGCAAGAGTTTTTCTGCTAAAAATGAGATTATCATCTCACAAAATTTGGCGGATAGTGGCTATGAAATCGGTGATCAAGTCACGATTGGGAAATATGCGGAACCTTTGACGATTACGGGAATTTTTCCAGCTACTTATTATTTAGTATCACCAGTGATTTATACGTCATTAGAGACGTTTACTAGTCTGAAATATGGTGGGCAAGAATTTGCTGAGGCGACGCAAGAACCAATCAATGCGGTGGTAGTGAAAGGTGCGGCAAAGGTAGATAATGCTGATGCAGCTAGCGAAACTTTGGAAGCGATAAAAACCGCGGATTTCATCGAAGCGATTCCTGGTTATGCCGCTCAAAATCTGACTTTAAATGGAATGATTTACTTCCTATTTGTGATTGTAGCTGCGGTGGTGGGGATTTTTATGTACGTCATTACCATGCAAAAAGCCCCAATTTTTGGAGTGATGAAAGCCCAAGGAATTTCCAATGGCTTTATCGCAAAATCCATCATTGCGCAATCTTTTTTGGTAGGAATTATTGGTGTTGCGGTAGCGATTTTGTTAGCGCTGGGAACTAGTTTGATTTTACCGGATGCCATGCCGTTTTTAGTTGTGCCACAACAGTGGGGACTGTATAGTGTCATCTTATTAGTGGTAGCGATTCTCGGCGGACTCTTTTCGATTCGAACAGTGACGAAGGTTGACCCGATTACGGCGATTGGAGGATGAGAAAAGTGGAAAAAGCATTGGACATGCGTCAGATAAAAAAAGTTTTCGGGAGTGGGCATACTGAAGTTACTGCCCTAAAAGACATTGACTTTAGCGTTGCACCGGGAGAATTTGTCTCCATCATCGGGCCTTCTGGTTCGGGGAAGAGTACTTTTTTGACCATTGCAGGAGGCCTACAAAATCCTACCAGTGGCCAGATTTTTATCAATGGTCATGATTTTACCAGTCTCTCAGAAAAAAAGCGCAGTAAGCTACGTTTTAAAGAAATCGGCTTTATTTTGCAAAGTTCAAATTTGATTCCTTATTTGAAAATCGAGGAACAATTTTATTTAGTGGATAAAGTGAAAAAGGAAGCTCTTAATAAAGAGCGGGTCACCCAATTGTTGACTTCCTTGGATATTTTAGATTTAAAAGACAAGTATCCCCGTGATCTTTCCGGTGGAGAACGACAACGAGTGGCGATTGGCCGGGCTCTTTACAATGATCCAAGTTTGATTTTGGCCGATGAACCCACAGCTTCACTGGATACGGATCATGCCTATGACGTGGTCAAATTACTAGCCAAAGAGGCCCACGAAAATCAAAAGGCAACGATTATGGTTACCCATGATCCCCGGATGACCCAATGGAGTGACCGGATTTTTAGAATGGAAGATGGACTTTTGGTGCCAGAAGAAATGTCTTGAGGAAAATGATAAAAATTTTTTAAAAAGTGTTTTTTTAGAGCTAATCTTTTTGGAGTAGAGAAATCTACTCTTTTTTGTTGTCTAAAAAAACTGAGCGAAAGAGTGGGGCATCATGTAATCTTTTGAGGCTAGCGCTTAGTTTTAGTAATAGCTACACATAAAATGAAAGAATTATTAAAGTTATGCTTTGTTTGGAAATGGATAATCCAGTTATGATATAACCTTCAATTAGGTTGATAGAAAGAAATCAGAATTCTAGTTTTTATGAATTAACCATTGATAATAAAGAGAATTATGGAAATATCTAACTAGAAAAATTGAATCAATCGGCTCGTTAAATTTTTTTGTAGGAATTGATTTTATTATACTTTCTACTTTTTGCACATCATATTCTTATTGTGTTACTATTAAATTATAAAACAATAAGAAAGAAGGGCTGTCAGTGGAGGCAAGAAGGCGATTATTGGAAGCTAGTGATATCTATGACCAAGAGCAAACTAGTGAGGACTTTTTAGAAGCCATGAGAGATGTGGTTAATTGGCATGGGCAACAGAATGATTTTTATCAAAAGCTACTGGATGCAAAAGGATTTAGCTCTGATCAGCTACAAACAGAGGCTGATTTAGCGAAGATTCCTTTTATGCACGCCAATTTTTTCAAATACTATGTTTCGCTATCTGTGCCAGAAGAACAAATCGCCCAGCGCGCCACCAGTTCGGGAACTAGTGGTCAAAAGAGCCAGATGTTTTTTGATCAAGATAGTTGGGACTATGGTCAAGCCATGGTGAAGCAACAGTTTGGCTATCACGACTTTTTATCCGAGGAACAGACGAACTATTTGCTCTATACCTATGAACCTGTAGGAGAAAATGAACTAGGAACCTCTAAAACGGATCAAGGCTTATTACAGTATGCGCCAGTTCATGATACTTTTTTTGCTTTACGGTACAACGGTCAGGAACATGAATTTGATTTTTTTGGTACGATTGACTGTCTGAAACGCTATGAAAAACAAGGACTACCGATACGAATCTTTGGTTTTCCTTCTTTTTTATACTTTACTTTAAAACAAATGAAAGCGTTAAAAATGCCGCCTTTAACGTTACACCCAGATTCGATGACCATGTTAGGGGGCGGCTGGAAAGGTTATGGCGAGCAACAAATCAGTAAAGAAGCATTGTATCAATTGGTGGAAGAAATGCTTGGCTTTTCTGAGAAAAATTGTCGGGATGGCTACGGCTCCACCGAGCATTCCGTGCCGTATTTTGAGTGCAGTCATCATCAATTCCATATTCCTGTTTATTCCCGTTTAATTGTGCGGGATGTGAAGACGTTGGAGTCAGTAGCGGATGGCCAGCCGGGTTTTGCCAATTTTATTACGCCGCATTTACGCAGTGTACCCGCGGTTTCTGTATTAATGGGAGATTTGGTTTCCAAACATGCTGGTGCTGAATGTGGTTGTGGGATTTCTGCGCCTTTTATGAAAATTCTAGGTCGAGCCGGAACGTCCCAGGCGAAAAGTTGTGCCATCACAGCCAGTGAATTATTGAAAGGGTAGGGGGAAATGTCATGTGGTTATATCGGGGAAAACTACAAAGAAGAGCACAACTGCCAGAGTTCATGGCAAAATTAAATGAACAAGTCCAAGTAGATTTAAATCAAGAGTTACCCATCCGCACTGTTTTACAAGCTTTGGATCAATTAGGGCAACGTCTTGTGGAAGATCCATTGTTTTTAACAGAAGCTCTGACAAGACAAGGATTGGCTGAAGAACAAATTCAAGAAACCATTCAAGAAGCGGTGGGAATTTTAAATCAAGAAGCATTGATGAAAAAAATTCAGCGAGAACTTGGCGGTATTCCAGGGGAAATTGAGCACATCAATGAAGAGCAAAAAATTTTAGAGGGATGGTTGCCAGTAGGAGTTCTAGGGCATGTGACCAGTAGCAATGATCCATTAATTGGTTTTTTGAGCCTAGTGGAAGGCTTGATTACCGGGAACATTAATTTAGTCAAGACGTCCGTGGACAATTACGAAATTCCCTTGTTACTTTGCCAAGCATTGCTTGAGATTGAGCCTTTATTGGCCAGTCGTATTTATCTTTTTCCTATCCCTTCAGCAGAGCAAACTTTATTGGGAGAAATCTTTGCCTGTTGCGATAAGATTGCGGTTTGGGGTTCAGAAAAGGCAGTCTCAGGGGTGAAAAAATTAGCTCCTGTAGGTGTTGAAGTAGTGAGTTGGGGGCATCGGATTAGTTTTGCATATTTTACACCGGCTGGGAGAAATACTGAAGCGATGCAAGCATTAGCCAAAGAGGTTTGTCTTAACGAGCAACAGGCTTGTTCGGCACCACAAGTGGTCTATTTTGAGACCGCAGATAGAAAAGAATTAATGGCTTTTTCAAAGGAACTAGCGGCAATTTTTGAGGGAGTTTCTCCCAATTATCCCCAAGGCAAGTTGTCCATTGCCGAGCAAGCAGAACTCACCACCCAAGTGGAAGTTGCCAAACTAGCAGAAATTATGGGAGACCAAAACGTACTTGAAGGAGCGGATTATCGTTTATTCGTAAAATTTGATGCCAACTTAGAAGCAAGTCCCCTTTATCGCACCCTTATTGTCAAACCAATGAATCGCCAGGACATTATTAGCAATTTACGAGGTTTTCGTCATTATTTGCAAACGGTAGGACTGAGCTGTGGACAAAGTGAAATCGCTGAAATCAGCAGCAAGTTATACGCTGCTGGAGTGACTAAGATTACGAATCCAGGTCAGATGTTAATGGGGTATACAGGGGAACCCCATGATGGTGGCTATGCCTTGGCCCATTACGTAAAAAAAGTCAGTCTGTCTAATCAGAGTTTGCCAAAGGGACTAGCTTTATTAGCAGAAATGAAACCTCCTCAACCTATGAAAGTCAATACGCCAGTGCTACACAAAGAGGCGTTTGGCAAACAAGAATCCCCCACAGCAAATGGCCAATTAATCATAAAAAGTGGCGGGAGCAGTGGTCAGTCTGTATATGCTTATCATACTTATCCAGATGCTGCTGAAACGTATCGGTCCACGGCCCACGCTATGATTTCAGCAGGGATGAGAGCCGATGATCGTGTGATGAATCTTTTTTATGGTGGGGAGCTCTACGGTGGTTTTATCAGTATGTACGAAGCGGTAACAAGGGTTGGTGCCACGCAATTGCCGATGCAAGCGGCACCAGATTTGCAGTTTGTGGCTAAAGAAATCAAAGCTCATAAGGTAAATGTTCTAATTGGAATGCCTACTTATTTAATCAAGCTCTTTACAGAGGCTGGCGAGCAGTTGAAAGCGGCTAAACTTGAAAAAGTTTTTTACGGTGGGGAGCAGTTTGAGCCCGCTTTACAGCAACAGTTAGAAAAAGAGTTTGGGATTACCATTCACTCTTTGACTTATGGCTGCAATGAAATTGGTACCATCGGCTATGTGTGTGAATACTGTAAAAATGGAGAGCATCATTTGCATCCTACTAAATATTTAGAAATTTTGGCTTTGGATCAAGATGAGCCGGTACCTATGGGCGAAACGGGGCGCATAGTACTAACACCAGTCAACGGGGAAGCTACCAGAATCAAGCGGTATGAGCTTGGTGATTTAGGGCGTTTCGTAGTGGAACCTTGTCCTTGTGGTCGGCAAACACCAAAATTCGAATTACAAGGACGTTTTGGCGATAGCTTTAAATTTGCGACTAATCTAGTGAGCTACCAAAAGTTTCAACAGATTTTGGCTGAGCACTATGATTACCATGATTTTTTACAATTGGTGATTGATTATTATCACGACAAAGAACGACTGTTGATTGTAGCTGAAGAATATTTTCCTGATTTGGAGGCTACCTTGAAGAGGGAGTATCCAGAAATTAAAGAAACTCTCCAATATCAACTAGGAATCGTGACCCAGCAACTACAGGAGTATCAAATTAGCTCCAGTGGCAAAATGCGGCGAGTGGTGGATTTGCGGGTGGCTAGTACTTTAAGCGGGACTAAGACGTGTTAAGAAAAATGTCCCTAGACTATGTGAATTATTTGCTGAAATTTTAAATAGTCTGAAACTTACCAGAAAGGAAGAGAGTCGATGATTCAGTTAGTCAACCTGTCTTTTATTAATCATGAACGCTATTTGCCGGCTACATTAGATTTGATTGGAAAAACTGCAAAAGCTTTGGGATTACCCCATGAAAAAGTCAATAATCTGGTATTGGTAGCAGAAGAGCTTATTTTGCGCCGCTTGAAAAATGCCTTTGAAAAGCGAGGCTATCTTACCATGGAATTAGCTTGTAACGAAAAAGAGTTTGAATTTAGTCTTCAAGACAGAGGGACTCCTTACTGGTCTGTGGCAGCAAAAATTGGGGAGCTGGTCTACAATCCTAAACTAAGCGACAAAAGTTATGACCAGATTCGCCAAATGGTGGATTTTATCGGTACGGAATTCTTAGGTTTGGCGGGACAAAAAACCATTATTCGCATGAATATTCCCCGAGTGGAAATTAGAGAGCGAACCTTTTCTGAAAATAAGCCTAAAGATTTGAACTTTCACATTATAGAGGTGACCAGTGAACAAGAAATTCTACAAGCAGAGTTATGTATCTGGGATGAATATGGCTATTCTTATTCTTTTGAAAAATTCTATCAGCCTCCCTTGTTAAAGGAAACCATTGAGTCCGGTGAAATTCGTTCTTACTTAGTTCTAAATGAGCACGGCGAAGTGGCCGGGCACTATGCGTTGATGTTTTCTCGAAATCATCCTGGGCTGCCAGAATTAGCAAGTGTGGTTGTGCGCCATAACTTTCGGCGCTATGGGGTCTTTTCCATGATGATGGCCCATGGTGTGGAGCAAGCTCAAAAATTAGGTTATTCGGCGTTATTAACCAAGCCAGTCTTGTACCACACAGCGACTCAACATGTGGCTACAAAATTAGGCTTTGTACCTACCGCGGTGGCCTTTGATCACTTATTTGACAAAGTAGAAAGTGAATACAATCATGGAAAACGCCTTTCAGTGGCTTGTAGTGTGCTTTTATTTCAAGAAAAAACGGCAACTCTTTACGCCCCTGTTGAATTACAACCGCTGATTGAACAGACTTACCAAAAACTAGGAAAAGACTATCAATTTGTTCTGGAAGAAAGTAAAAGTCTAAATGAGACTAGCTGTGTACGCAGTGACAGTGATTGTTTGACTCAATCTGGGGGAATCACGGTGGAAGTTATCGGCAAAGACTTTGCGACCATTATTAAAGAAATTGATCGAGACTTCACCGCTAGAAAAATAGAAGTTGTAGAAGCCTTATTGCCTTTGGAAAAAACAGGCTGTCAGGAAGGGTATCGTTTATTAAAAGAATTAGGCTATTTCTTTACCGGTGTGATTCCTGGAGGTGTGACAGGGGATTTATTGATGATGCAAAAAGTCATTACCGCGCTTCCGAGCTGTGAAGGTATCGTCACAGAAGCCCCTTATACAGAACTTGTTACGGCCATTCTAAAAGAAATCGAGGAGTGAATTATGAAAAGTTATCCTTTATCTTATCTCATTGACTATGCGAGAAAACATTCTCCTTTTTACCAAGAACTTTACCGTGATTTACCAGAAGAACTGGATTTTTCTCAGCTTCCTTTCGTGGATCAAGGAACTTTCTGGAAAAATCCCCGCCAAGTATTGACCTATGCGCCAAAAGACGGTCATGTTTTTCGCAGTGGCGGTACCACCGGAAAGCCAAAGTTGACTTATTATGCTGAAGAAGAATGGCAAACCATGTGTGAATCTACTGCCTTTATGATGCCGCAATCTGGTTTGCAATACGGGGATCGGGTAGTGAATTTGTTTTATAGTGGCAATATGTATGCGAGTTTTTTGTATAGTTATAGTTTGTTTCGTTTATCGCCAGTGAAAGTGCAGCAGTTTGACGTCTCAGGGCAAGTGGCTATTGAGGTGGTTGCAGATTTGATTTTAGACAATCAGATTAATGTTATTGCCGGATTGCCTTCGATGATTATGAAAGTGGTCGCTTACGCACGGAAACAAAATTATGATTATTCTTTTATTACGGCCATTTATTATGCAGGAGAACCTTTATTTGAAGACCAAATGGCGGAAATTCGTCACTTTCTACCCAATGTTGATTTTCGTTCCATAGCCTACGCTTCCAATGATGGAGGGATTATCGGCTTTTTTGATACGAGTTGTGAATTAAATGAACATCGAGTCTTTGAAAATGTTTGTAAGCTGGAACTTTTGGATGAAGATACAGGAGAAGTCATTACAGAAGCGTATCGCCCTGGGAAAGTGTACATTACTTCCTTGTATCGGTTGTTAATGCCGATTATTCGTTATCCTGCAGGTGATCGAGCTCAGTATACGGAACCTGAAGGCATCCACCATCGGAAGTTTCAACTGTTAGGTCGCAGTGAAGAAGGCGTGCGGGTAGGGTATGCGACTTTTAAAATGGAACATTTCCAACGAGCCTTAGAAAAAGCCGATATTCAATGTCAAAATTATCAATTTGTTATCACCCACGAGGAGCATAAAGATCGTTTGGTAATTAAAATTGCAGAGGCTAGCCATCAAGATAGTGAAAGGCTATTACAATGTTTAACCGAAGAAGTTAGCCTTTTGAAAGAAGTCTTAGCAACGAAAGAAATCCATCCCATTGAAATTCAGTGGGTCACATTAGCTGATTTAAGCTATCATCCGGTAACAGGGAAATTGAAACGGATCTTGGACCAACGGATAAAAGCCAAAAGTGAATAAATAAGAACTAGTCAAAATGGACTGAAAAGGAGAAATTGATGGATCATTTGCACGAGCAAGCAAAAAAAGCTTTTATTATCGGCTTTCCCCTAGTTTTCAATCTAGAACAAATGCAACGCTTTACCAATCAAGGAGTGGGGAATTTACCTCCAGCACCTTTTAATCATTTTAGCCATGCAGTAACCAAAGCCAAACCTACAGATGAATTTGTCTCGGTGAACAATGATACATTGTATTCTGTCAGCCAAGTAGACCTATCCCAAGGGCCAGTGCTATTTCGAATTCCCGTAATTTCTAAGCGTTATTATGTCTTTCAATTAGTAGATACTTGGACAGAAAACTTTGCCTATTTGGGGCAACGTTCTTTAGGGGAAGCCGGTGGGGAGTTTTTACTGGTGCCACCGGGCTGGACTGAAACACTTCCCAAAGATCGAGAAATCATTCATTGTCCTACGAAATTAATTTCCATCGTGGGGCGTTGGGCCTGTGGCGAAGAAGAACTTGCTACAGTCAAAGCTTTGCAGGCACAAGTTACCTTAGAAAGTTTGACTCAAAGTAAAAGCGGCTACCAATGGCCTGAATTTACGGAACACAAACTAGTTTTTTGGGAAAAATTATGGCGTTATTTGCAAGATTTTCCCCTTAGTCCTGCTTTTGCCGATTTAGAGCCTATATTAGCCGATTTAAACTTATTGGCAGCTAAAAATCCCTTCCCCAATATGGAAGAGTCGCTACAATCAGCCTTGTTAGCAGGCGCTGAGGAGGGGGTAAAAGCCATTGATTACTGCTTATTAAATGGGAATGGGGAGCAGGAAAACGGTTGGCAAAAAAATTATCACATCTTTGATTACAATGGGGAATTTTTTGAGCGAGGAACGTTGAATCATCCAGATTGGATCATGCCTTGTGACACCCCAGATCAATTACTGGAACTTTCTTTGCGGCGGGCCGCGGCAGCCAAAGGAGGTCTGTGGGGCAATCACGGGTATGAGGCAATTTATTTACCGATTTACGTGGATGAACAAAAGGAACAATTAACTGGCAGTAAGAACTACAAAATTACTTTTCAAAAAACGCCACCAACCAATGCCTTTTGGTCGCTGACGATGTATGCTTTGCCAGATTATTATCTCGTCGCTAACGAGATAAAGCGCTATTCCATTGGCGACCGTACGCCGGACTTAGTCTATGAAGGGGAAGAATTGACCATTTATTTGTCTCATACACCACCCAAAGAGCCTACTCAAAAGCAAAATTGGTTGCCCACGCCAGCCGGTGATTTTCGCCCTTTATTAAGAGTCTATTTACCAAAAGAAGAATTCTTTAATGGCAGCTATCAATTGCCAGCGATTGAAGTGAGCTCGTTTTAGCATAGATGTTAAAAAAGAAAGCAGAAAAGTGATGCCCCCACAAAGAAGGGCATCACTTTTTAGTTATTGAAATTATCCGTGGTGTTAAGAATTAATAAGTTACAAGACAAATGTTGAGTGAGGTAAGTGGAGACAGAGCCGTATTTCAAAATATACTCTAGTTTTGAGTAATGGTGGTTGCCACAGATCACTAGACCACTTTTTTCTTCATTGGCTGTTTTTACAATTTCTTTTTTAGGATTCCCTACCGCGACTTTTGCAGCAAGGGAAAATGGAAGTTGCTCGTTGATTTTAACTAGCAATTGTTGCATTTTTGCTTCCCGTTCTTTTTGTTCCGCTACTACAATATCTCGTTGTTCCGCTTCGATAAGTTCCAATTCCACTGTGTCGATAATGTCCAAAAGAATCACTTCTTCTGGCGTGAAAAGTTTAGCAATCTTCAACCCTTCTTTTAAATAGGCTTGTTGATCTTGAAGTATGTCGAAGGTTAAAATGATGTTTTTCATGATATCCCTCCTTTAGAAAAATAAATAAGCACTAGTTCCAGCTAATAACAATAAACAAACAGAACCTAAAAATGAGGCTAAAAAGACATTACGTCCCCGAGCGATGATAACTTTAAAGTTCACGCTCATCCCTAAAGCAGCCATTGCCATGCCCAGACAGAGATAAGCTAAGGCGACTAAAGTATTGACTAAGCCAGCAGATAAAGGGCCGAAACTACCAATGGCACTGGTAATCAAAAAGCCTAGCATAAACCAAGGAATCGGCAATTTTTGTTTTTCAGTAGAATCTTTTTGGTGTTTCTTCTGGTAAATCACACCGACGATTAAAGCAGCAGGGGCTAACAATAAGACCCGAGAAAGCTTCATAATAATGGCATTGTCTAAAGAAATCGTCCCGCCAGCGCCACCTGCAGCTACGGCATGGGCAATTTCATGAAGAGAAGCGCCAGCCATTACTCCAAATTGGGTTTTGTCAAAGGGCAAGACATTCATCAAGCCTACTTCCACTAAAGTAAAAATCGTTCCCATAATACATACTACAGCTACTGCTAAAACAGAATTGTCTTTATTGGCTTTGACTTGTGGGGAAATCCCCATAACTGCTGCGGCACCACAAATGGCACAACCGAAGCTAGCTAAGAAGGACAACTCCTTGTCCACTTTGAATAAGCGACAAAAGCCATAGACCACGGCGATGGTAAAAGAAACCACCACAAAAGCTAAGAGAATCGTTTTAATCCCGGATTCAGCTAAAGTTACCAGGTTCAAGCGGAACCCCAATAAAATAATACCTAAACGTAAAAATTTATTCGAAATAAAGCTGACACCTTCTGCACTTTCATACATCAGTTTTTGATTAACTTGGAACAGCATTCCGACGATTAAGGCGATAACCAAAGCGCCAATCAGATTTAATCCTGGCAACAAGGCCAGATACTTACCTAATAAAGAACACACCAAGGTGGCGGCAAAGGCAAGCCAAAAACTTTTTTTCTTTACTATTTCAACCATTTTTTACATTCCTCCTAACCTACTAAGTGTATCTGGATAAAAGCAAATGTAAAATGAAGAATTCTAATCATACTCATTAAGTAATGTTATGGAAAGGCTTTGATGGATAGAAGATTTTGATAAAAAAAGTTCGGGAAGTTTTCATCCCGAACTCTTTTATCAACTTTATAACAATAGGGTAACTTTAATCAACGTAAGGATGACGTCCTTTTGAATTAACGCCAACCTAACTCAGGGGCAACATCTTTTAAAATAGAATTTAGCAGATGAATATTGTATTCCACCCCTAAAGTATTCGGAATGGTCACTAATAGAGTATCCGCTTCTTTAATTGCTTCATCTTCAGCCAATTCCTTGGCAATTTGATCAGGTTCCCCAGCAAAAGTTTTACCAAAGATAGTTGGATTTTGATGGTAAGCCAAGAAGCCCACGGAATCATATTTGGCATCGTCGCCTTGATTGCCGAATAATTGACGATCAAAATCGGTTGTGATTGGTTGAATGGAGCGGGTGACTAAGGTCCGAGGCTCAAAGTCGTGACCAGCTTTTTTCCAAGCTTCTTTATAAGCACGCAGTTGTTTTGCTTGTTGGATATGGAAGGGTTCTTTGGTTTCAAAGTTGACCAAGGTGGAAGACTGGAGATTCATCCCTTGTTCTGCTGCCCAAATGGCTGTCTCTGTAGAACCGGCGCCCCACCAAATCCGCTGGCGCAACCCTTCTGAATAAGGTTCCAAGCGTAATTTTCCTGATCCTTGAGGAAACATTGGTTGAGGATTTGGTTCTGCGAAAGGTTTACCTTCGAGAAGTTTTAAGAATTCCAAAGTCCGTTGCCGGGCGATCTCTTTAACTGCTTCTTCACTATAATCGTAGCCAAAATATTTCCAACCATCTAAAACTTGCTCCGGTGAACCACGACCAACGCCTAATTCCACACGGCCTTTGGTGATGATATCTGTTAAGCCAGCATTTTCCGCCATCATATAAGGATTTTCATAACGCATGTCAATTAAGCCCGTACCGATTTCAATCTTACTAGTTTTGGCACCAATCGCCGAAAGCAATGGAAATGGTGAGCCAATTTGATTAGCAAAGTGGTGAACGCGATAATAAGCACCGTCGATACCGATTTTTTCCGCTTCCACGGCAAGTTCAATGGATTGTAAGTAGGAGTCTTGAGCCGTTTTTACTACAGAACCTTGGTTCATCCAATGACCAAAACTCAAAAAGCCAATCTTTTTCATTTTATTACCTCCTAAATTCTTCGTGAGATACTTACTTTTTATAAGCAAATTGATTGTACATTCTTTTATTTGAAAAAGCGAGTAATTGTTCTCGAAAGAAGTGTAGGAAAAAATATCGGTAAGAGAAGTGGTAAAATAAAAATTAAACTGATGTTTTCTTGTTACTGAACCTGTTGAGGACTAAATGTAAAAGAAAGGAGGACAAGTATGAAGTTAAAAAAATGGCAAAAGATTATCTTAGGTGGGGTTATCATCTTAGTGATAATGGTAACCGGGGGACTGGCTTTTTTGAAAAGCAGTACCTATAATCCTTCGACAGCAGCGATTGTCAGCAGTGAAGCAAGTAAGGAACAGAAGGACTATTACTTATTTTCTGCCCCAGAAGAAAGTGATAAAAATCTGATTTTTTATCCTGGAGCTTTGGTGGAGCCGGCCAGTTACAACATTTGGGCAAAAGAAGTCGCAGCAGCGGGCTACAATGTGTATCTTTTAAAGATGCCGTTTAATCTGGCTATTTTTGGAGAAAATAAAGCTCAAGAAATCATTAATAAAGCACCCAATGAAACATATGTCTTAGCTGGACATTCATTAGGGGGCGTGATGGCGAGCCGTTTTGTGGCAAAACATGAACAAGAAGTGGTGGGGATGATTTATTTAGCAAGCTATCCTGATGAAAAGGGAGATTTGGCTAAAGCTAAACAATCTGTTTTGTCTATTTCAGCTACTGAAGATCAATTGGTCACAGCAAAGGATATCGCAAATACGAAAAAATATTTGCCAAAAGAGACTCAATACACGGTTATCGAAGGGGGCAATCACGCTGGCTTTGGTAGCTATGGTGCTCAGAAAAAAGACGGTCAAGCAACGATTTCCAATCAAACGCAACAAGAACAAATCAGCCAACTGATCATCAATTGGCTACAAGAAAAAATTACTGACTAAAAAGACAAGTAAGGATGGCTGATGATTAACCGTCCTTACTTGTCTTTTGTGGTTTTATAAAAGATTAGGATGCCAAATCTAAATCTTTTTCTTTAAAGGTATCTCCGTGTTCCAAATCGCCATACTTGTAGCCACGATTAAACCAGTTGATTCGTTGTTGGCTCGTACCGTGGGTGAAGCTGTCCGGCACCACATAGCCTTGGTATTCCTTTTGCAAGGTGTCATCCCCAATGGCGTTGGCTGCGGTAATCGCTTCTTCAATATCCCCAGCTTCTAAGATTGGTTGTCCATCGTGGGTTTCCCCAGCGAGGTATTTAGAAAAACAGCCGGCCAAGTAATCTGCTTGTAATTCTAATCGGACACTGTATTTGTTGTATTCCGTTTCAGAGACTTGCTGGCGAATTTTATTCAATTGATCGGTGATTCCCAGCTCATTTTGCACATGATGACCAACTTCATGGGCGATGACATAAGCCATGGCATAGTCCCCTGTGGCTCCATATTTTTGGGATAATTCATCAGCAAAACTTAAATCCAAATAGACATTTTCATCTCCGGGACAGTAAAAAGGACCGACTTGAGAAGTGGCTTGCCCACAAGCAGAATTCACACTATCTGTAAATAATACTAGATTTGGATTTTGGTAACTCTCATTCATCTGGGAAAATTCTTCATTCCAATAATCTTCTAGATGGGCAAAAACTACCGCAGCAAATTCCTTTTGTTCGGTGTATTCTGTGGACTGGACATTTTCGGTTTGATAATCTGCCGGGGTGATGCCCCCTCCTAGGGTATTGGTCACCGTACTTAAATCGCCACCGGAAATAAAGAAAACGATAATAGCAATTACAATGGCACCAATTCCACCGCCACCAGCTAGTTTACCCATGGAACGTCCGCTACTACCTGTACGATCGTCTATGTTTGAACTTTGCCGATCTCCTCGCCAACGCATAATAATTCCTCCTTTTTCATTTCACTTTAATTCTAATCGAAAAGAGCCTTTCTGCCAACGAATAGCCTTTCGCCACACTTTTCGTTCATTGGAGAAGGCTTATTTTGTTGGTTGGAAGGATAATCAACTATAATAGAGAAAACGAGCTTTAATAAAAGAGGTGAGAAAATGACAAATTGTCCATTTTGCCAAGCAGATTTAACTATTGTTTTTTAAAATCGTAGTTGTGTTGCTATTTTTGATTGTAATCCAGTTTCACCGGGGCATTTATTATTACTACCTAAGGCGCATCGTTTGGATTATTTTGCCTTAACTGAGGCAGAGAAAAAGGATATGGAAGACTTGATTTTGAAAAGTCGAGTTTATCTAGCCCAACACTTTGTACCAGATGGGTATAATATTGGCTACAATTGTGGTATTGCTGCCGGACAGTCGATTTTACATTGTCATTGTCACGTGATTCCTCGTTACTTGGGGGATACACAAGAGCCAAAAGGTGGCGTTCGTGGCGTAATCCCGGCAAAACAATCTTATTAACCAAATTAATTATTAGAAGAAGGGCTATTATGGAGTTAAAAAAAGCTGATTTTCAACTGTTTCACCGGACACATTTCGCTTTTAAGCAATTAAAGGCAGAGTTATCAGAAGTAGAAATCGCCAGTCTCAAAAATGAGTACCAACAACATTGGCAACACTGGAAACTTTTACAACTGACCGTAGCGGAGAATTTGCCGGAGGGTTTCGCCATGAATAAACCAAAAATCGAAAGCTGGACCAATGGCTGGAATTTGCGGAATCATTTTTGGTGCGCTTATCGTAGTGAAAACAGGCAAAAGGAAAATGCTTGTTTGGCTACATTGCTGAATCGAAAACAATATCAAGTTTATGTAATGTTTCAACATTACCAAAGCGAAAAGCGCAAAGGTAGTCCAGAAGCTTATAATCAATTGTTGGAATTACTTCCTCAATGGAGCCAAAATGTGGATTTAGAAAATTACTATATTTGGCCTAAAAGTGAAGATGAGCTAGCTGATCATTTACCTTTGACAACGTATTTGGCAGACGAACAAGTGCAAAAAGAATTTCGAAATTCTTTAAAGGGAGAAACTTTTCAGTTAGGCAAGTTGTTTTTTGAAGGAGAAATTTCTCAAGCAGAACAGATTACCATGGCAACTTTACAGGAATTAATGCCGTTGTATCAGTCTTTAGCAGAAGGTGAATAACTAGAAACGTTTTTATGTTACTATTGGGACTGATTACGATAGAAGCAATTTTTTTATTTAGATCCATGCTAAAATAAAGTTAGAAAATCAGAAATAAAGGAGCAAAGTCATGCGCAATCTCAAACTCACTCTAGAATACGATGGCAAGCGCTATTTAGGTTGGCAGCGTCTAGGGGATTCCGATAAAACCATTCAAGGAAAAATAGAAAAGGTTATTACCCAGATGACTGGAGAAACCATTGAAATTGTGGGATCTGGCCGCACGGATGCCGGAGCCCATGCCAGAGGTCAAGTGGCCAATTTCAAGACGAACGCACAACTCTCTTTAAAAGAAATGCTAGTTTTTTTCAATCGCTATTTGCCAGATGATATCGTGGTTAAGGAAATGGAAGAAGTTCCAGAACGTTTCCATGCCCGCTACAATGCTTTAGGCAAACAGTATAGTTACTATGTTTGGAATAGTCCGATTCCGACAGCTTTTGAGCGTTACCATAGTTTTCAAATTTCTCAACCTTTGGATATAGCAAAAATGGAGGCAGCCTGTGAACTGCTAGAAGGAACTCACGATTTCCTTGGGTTTTCTGCCTTGAAGAAATCAAAAAAATCCACCGAACGACGGATTGACAGTATTAAAATTAGTCAAGATGGAGAGATGTTGCACTTTACCTTTGTAGGCAATGGCTTTTTGTACAAAATGGTGCGCATTTTGATGGGTACCATCATTGAAATTGGTGCCGGCAATTTGCCAATTTCTATTATTGAAGAAGTCTTTACGAGTAAAACTCGTAGTCAAGCTGGGGAAACTGCTCCAGCTCAAGGTTTGTTTTTAGATGAAGTCTATTATTAGGAAGTAGGCTGAAAAATTGTAACAGCAACTCGCCAGTAAGATTTTCTTTGCTGGCGAGTTTTTCTATGTAAAATTACCAAAAGACGATATTCTTGCTACCGAAATGGTGCTGCGTTAGACTGAAGACAATAAATAGAAAGAAGGAGAACCTTCATGAATATTTTCGTAGTGGGTGCCACAGGTCGTGTGGGACAAATGTTAACGGAAAAATTAACCGCAAAAGGTCATACCGTTTATGGAGCTAGTAGAAGTGCAGAGAAAATCAAAGAGACAGAACTAGTAAAACCGGTTCATTTTGATTTACATGAGACCGTGGCACAAATGGCTCAGCAGATTCGCTTAATGGATGTAATATACTTTGTAGCCGGCTCTCGAGGAAAAGATTTGTTGCAATCGGATCTTTATGGAGCGGTGAAGCTGATGCAAGCAGCAGAAGAAGCGAATGTGGGGCGCTATATTCAGCTGAGCTCGCTATTTGCCTTGGAACCAGAGCGGTGGCAAGAAGATTATCTCGCTGATCTTGCAGATTATAATATTGCCAAATATTTTTCTGATAAATATTTAATCGAGAATACTGATTTGGATTATACAATTTTACAACCGGGAGGTTTGACAGAAAAAGCTGGTAGCGGTCATGTTGCTTTACAAGTGACTGATACAGGAAAAAATGCCATTGAGGATGTAGCAGAAGTTTTGGCAAGTCTGATTGATTTCCCCGATACCGTTGATCAAGTAATTACAATGCATGAAGGCACTACACCAATTGCTACGGCATTAGCCGATATTTAGACAAAAGTCCTCTGAAAAGATGTTTTCAGAGGACTTTTTATCATAACTTTTTCGTTATTTTAAAATCTACAGGAAGTGACGTTTTAAGAATGCGAACACCTTGAGAATAAGTGTAAAGAATATTCTAAAGATTTTTACGCAAGTGATTTTTCTTGCGTATTTGTTTTTTTAAGTGTATCGTGGTATTCAAGGATTTTTTTAGACTGGCGATTTTATAGACAAATTTTGCTTCGTAATAATTTGAGAGCAAGAAAATTCTTAAAAAAATGAATAGGAGTGGTTTCATTGTCTAAAGCAGGAAAAGGCATGACATTAGGTGCTTTGGCCATGATGATTTTTACCACGGTATTTGGGTTTGCCAATGGTCCGGTGGCTTTTTATCTCATGGGTTACGGCTCGATTGTTTTTTATGTCATTGCAGCAATTCTTTTCTTCATCCCCTTTGCCTTAATGATGGCGGAATATGGTTCTGCGATTAAAGGGGAAAACAGCGGGATGTACAAATGGTTGGAGGTCAGTGTGGGCCCCCGTTTTGCTTTTATCGGTACTTTTATGTGGTTTGCTTCTTACGTAATCTGGATGGTTTCCACTGCGTCAAAAGTTTTTATTCCACTGACGACGGCTTTTGCAGGAAGTGACCAAACCCAAAAACTGGGGATGTTCGGCTTAAATTCAACTCAGATGGTGGGCTTGTTGGCTTGTCTCTGGATGATTGTGGTTACCTTTGTTTCTCTAAAAGGGGTCAAAGGAATCATCAAAATCACTAGTTTAGGTGGCTTAGCAGTTACTAGTTTAAATGTAATTTTGTTGATTATTTCCGGGATTATTTTAGTAGCTAATGGGGGACATCTTGCGCAACCCTTACACGCTATTTTAACTTCACCAAATCCCACTTATCAAACACCAGTTAGTCTGTTGAGCTTTGCCGTTTTTGCAATCTTTGCTTACGGTGGTTTAGAGGCCATTGGGGGCATGGTGGATAAAACGCGCAATGCTGAGAAAAACTTCCCCCGAGGAATTTTGCTATCGGCGGTGATTATTTCAGTAGGGTACGCTTTAGGGATTTTCTTGTGGGGTGTTAGTACCAACTGGGAGGCAGTATTGTCCAGCAACAGTACCAACCTAGGAAATATCAGTTATGTCATGATGAATAATCTAGGCTTTGAGTTTGGCAAGAGCATCGGTCTTAGCCAAGCTGCCGCTTTAACTATGGGGAACTGGTTTGCTCGTTATACGGGGATTGGCATGTTCTTAACGTACAGTGGTGCTTTCTTCACCTTGACGTATTCGCCATTAAAGACTTTGATCATGGGTACCCCTAAAAAACTATGGCCAGCTAAATTCACTAAGTTAAATAAAAACGATATGCCAAGCTACGCGATGTGGGCGCAATGTGCCTTAGTAGTAGCAATTATTTTACTCGCTTCCTTTGGGACACCGGATTCTTCTGCCTTTTATCGGATTCTAACTTTAATGGCTAATGTATCCATGACATTACCTTATCTATTTTTGATTTATGCTTTCCCGAAATTCAAGCAAAAAACAGATTTGGAACGGCCTTTTGAAGCTTTTAAAAATTATAAGGTGACTGTTGCCATTAGCGTAGTGGTTTTCTTATTAGTTTTAGGCGCTAACGGATTTACGATTTTCCAACCAATGCTAGATGGCGCAGGTATAAATGACACCTTGTGGATGATTGCTGGACCAGTGGGCTTTACTGTCTTAGGAATTATCTTGTATGAAAACTATGTACGCCGGAGCAAGAAAAACAAGTAATCACATTACTGAATTGAAACCAAACAAAATGGGTAATCCCCGTTTTGTTTGGTTTTTTTATCGTAAGGCTAAGGAAGTTTTACATAAGCTTGTATGAGCAGTCGTTTGTTTTTATCTTGTTTGACACTGGAGAAAACTCCTGTAGACTAAAGCGTAAGAGTAATTTTTGAGAACGAAATAGAAAGGGTAGAAGAATGAAGAAAAATTTGAAACGAGCAAGACGGAAACGGATTTTGTTTCTCATTATTTTTGTTTTATTGGCCGCTTCGGTTGTTTATGCAGCGGTAATGTTTACTCAGGCGCCTTCTGGGGTTTCCACCAAAGAGTCAGAACTAGTAAAAAGTGATTATGTATTGATGATTCTTCAGTGTATTGTGGGGATGATTGTGATTTTTCTGCCGGCACAAGCTGAACAGCGTTTTGGTATTGATGTACCAGATATGATGGAAATGATTTATTTTATCTTTTTATTTTGTGCTATTTATTTAGGTGAAGTCCAAAATTTTTATTACCGAGTGCCATTTTGGGATACGATTCTCCATGGTTTTAGCGCCGTGATGTTAGGTGCGTTAGGTTTCTTTTTAGTAGATTTTATGAATCGCAGTAAGACGCTCCATCTTAAGCTAAAGCCGTTTTTCGTCAGTTTCTTTGCCTTTTGTTTTGCGACTACTTGTGGGGTGGTTTGGGAAATTTATGAATACAGTGCCGATCAACTATTAGGTACGAATATGCAAAAATTTATGACGGCTCAAGGAGTTGTTTTACAAGGCCATGATGCGTTAGGAGATACCATGAAAGATTTAATTGTGGATATGGTCTGTGCCTTAGCGATCGTATTACTGGGTTTTTGGAATTTAAAACGGATGGAAAAAAGAAGTATGAGCCGGAAACCTACACTGCTGAATATGACTTCAGAGCTAACAGAAAATAAAGGAGAGGCAAATGAAGATTGAATTAGCAGAAATTCCAGCACCAGAACTGAGCACTGGTTTGCCTGTAATCTTAAGCGATGAGACATTGGCCAGTCGTAAAAAGGCACTTTTAAAAAGGATGAATCAAGCCCAACTAGATGTAGTTATCATTTATGCTGATCGGGAACATGGCGCCAATTTTGAGTATTTTACCGGTTTTGTCCCCCGCTTTGAAGAGGCCTTATTAGTCGTTCAAAAAAATGGGGAAGCCAGCTTATTATTAGGAAATGAAAACCAAAAAATGGCTGCCCATTCTCGCCTGAAAGCCCAACTGATTCATGTACCTGAATTTTCATTACCGAATCAACCTATGGCAGCCCAGCGTCCCTTTGAGGAATATTTAAAGGTAGCTAAGATTGAACAAAATCATCAAATTGGCTTAATTGGTTGGAAACTTTTCACTGGGATGTTAGGACAAAAGCAACAGGCTTTTGATTTGCCTTATTTTATTGTAGAGGCGGTCAAAAAACGAGTTGATCAAGGAAAAGTAGTCAATGCCACAGAATTATTACTAGACCCGGATACTGGTCTGCGTAGTGTCAATAATGCAAATGAAATCGCCCATTACGAATATGGTGCGACCTTAGCTGGTAAAGGTATTTTAGCGACTTTAAATCAAGTGGTTTTAGGCAAGACGGAAATTGAATTAGCGGAAAACTTAGCTCAATCCGGGCAACCAAATACAGTGACTACGATTTGTGCCACAGGGGAACGTTTTACTAAAGGAACTTTGTATCCTAGACAAAAAGCAGTTAGTTTAGGGGATACTTTTTCTACTACGGTAGGTTATAAAGGTGGACTTTCCAGTAGAGGAGCTTATGTGGTCACGGGAGCTTGCGATTTGCCCCCAAAAGTAGCTGATTACGTAGAAGTTTTGGCTAAACCTTATTATGGCGCGCTAGTTACTTGGCTAGAAGAAATTAAGATTGGCATGACTGGGGGAGCTTTGTATGGGATGATCCAAGATGTCTTGCCCCAAACTGTTTACCATTGGAGTTTAAATCCCGGTCATCTTGTGGCAGATGAAGAGTGGTTGTCTTCACCGATTTATCCAGATTCTATGGCTCGCTTAAAAAGCGGACAGCTTTTGCAATTGGATATCATTCCTAAAATACCCGGCTATGGTGGCGTTGGCTGTGAAGATGGTATTGCCTTGTGTGATGCAAATTTACGCCAGCAATTACAAAGTCAGTATCCAGAAATGTGGCAACGAGTTCAAAAGCGCCGAAATTATATTCAAAACACATTACAGATTCACCTACCTGAAGAAGTCTTACCGTTAAATGATGTCTTAGGGTATTATCGACCTTATTTATTAGATCAAACTAAGGTTTTTCGAGTTGTCCGATAATAAAAGTGCCTCCTTTTCAAAAATGAAAAGAGGCACTTTTATTTGTATTATGGGCGAATTAACAAGTTGTTGTCTAAAATACCAGCATTGGTTTTAAGGGAGAAGGTGCTTAGTCGATCATTATAATCCAAGGTGATATCTTCATTAATAAAATCCTTTTCACCAGCTGAGATATACACATGAAAGTGAGGGGTCTCTAAAGGAATGTTGTAATTATCTTTTGGACCTTGGCTAGCCAAAATTTGAAATTTATCTCCCACTGCACAAGAACCACCCACTGTGGAAAACTGATTTGTACCATCATTTAAAGCTAGTATAAAAGTAGTATTGTTCAGGCGCTTTTCTAAGGCCGTCGCCGCGGAATCAGAAATAGTTAGTTTCATAAGATTACCTCCTTTTCTTTCTAGTATACTCACCCTCATTTAAACTGTTAAATCATCTGCTTCCTATTAAAAATGAATCTAGGCTACTGAATGAATTTTAGGTTGTTGTTAGTTCTTAGAAGAAAAGAAGTGGATTTCTTAATTTTTCTTTACTTCTTTAGAATTCATCAAATTAAGATAACATAGTAATTTTATCTTAGTATTTCTTTTGAAGTGTTGTAGCATTTTATTTTCAATAAAAGATGAAAATAGCTCTTCTAAAATTTAGGAAGTGTCTACGTTATTTTGTTTTTATAACGATAGTAAAAAGTTTCTGAAAGTATACTGATTGAAAATGAATAGAGGAATTCTTATTGTAAATTAATGATAGTTATCTGTTGTTGAAAGAAAAAATTGTATTTTTTTCATTTTCTCATTACAAAAATTACCGATAAATAATGAGCCGACAGTAAGTAGTACAGCACTGTTAACTGTTCTATTACAATGGATAAAGATTGTGAAGAAAATCCGATGTAACAATCCAAAATCAGCTATATAAAGCGCTATCTCGTCATTTTGAAAAGTTTTTTTGCGGAAATGTAACGAAAAAATTCACAAGTATAAACTTTGCTTTCTGTATAAGTTTGGCCTAAACTGTCAGTGTATTCAATATGAAGGAGGAAGAAAGAAAATGACCAAAACAGTAATTGTCGGCGCCAATCATGCAGGTGTCGCCGCGGCGAATACAATTTTAGACAACGCCCCAGATCAAGAAGTAGTGATGATCGACAGCAACACCAATTTAAGCTATCTTGGCTGTGGTACGGCATTGTGGGTTGGCCGCCAAATTGATTCTTATGAAGGTTTGTTTTATACGAAAAAGGAAGATTTTGAAAATAAAGGTGCCACCATTCATATGGAAACCTCAGTGGATCTGATTGATTTTGAAAAAAAAGTCGTGCATTGTGTTACAAAAGACGGGGAAACTTTCAGTGAAGGCTATGACAAATTGGTTTTAGCTACTGGCTCTACTCCCATTTCACCGAAAATTCCCGGAAATGATTTGAAGAATATCCAATTTTTAAAACGGTTTCAAGATGGGCAGGCAGTGGATCATATCTTAGGCGATGAAACCACTAAAACTGTGGCAGTTATCGGGGCAGGTTATATCGGCGTGGAAATTGCGGAAGCTGCCAAACGTCGAGGAAAAAATGTTCTCTTATTTGATGCTGTAGATCGTGCTTTACCAAATTACTATGACAAATGGTTTACCGATGATATGGATAAAAACTTAGCTGACCACGGCATTGAACTACATTTTGGTGAGTTAGTCCAAGAATACAAAGGAAATGACAAAGTGGAGGCAATTGTCACTGCTAAGGGGGAATACCCAGTAGACTTGGTAATCAATGCGATTGGTTTCTTACCAAATGCGAAATTGGGGAAAGATCATTTGGAACTCTTTAAAAATGGAGCTTATTTAGTGGATCGTCATCAAATGACCAGTGATCCTGATGTGTATGCTGTCGGGGATTGTGCAACCGTGTACTCCAACGCATTACAAGCAACTACTTATATCGCTTTGGCAACCAATGCGATTCGCTCAGGACTAGTGGCAGGGTATAATATTGCTGGTATCACTGTGGAATCAGAAGGGGTTCAAGGCTCTAATGGGATTTCTATCTTTGGCCTAAACATGGTTTCCACCGGTTTGTCAGTAGAAGCTGCTAAAAAGCAAGGACTGGAAGTAGCATACACGGATTACGAAGACTTGCAACGGCCAGACTTTATGAAGGAAAATGCCAATGTGAAAATTCGCATTGTCTATGAAGTAAGTTCTAGACGAATTGTCGGAGCCCAGCTGTCTTCCAGAGAAGATATTGCGGGGACGATTCACATGTTCAGTTTGGCGATTGCTGAGAAATTCACCATCGACAAGTTGAAACTATTGGATATTTTCTTCTTACCTCATTTCAACCAACCTTATAACTACATTACAATGGCAGCGTTACAAGCTAAATAATTAAAGCTGTATCCTTTCAAAAAACGACCGGAATCCTTGTGATTCTTGGTCGTTTTTCTTTTAGTAAACAAAAACATTGGTAAATAAAAATAAAAGTATAGACTTGTTTTAAAACTTATATATAATGTAAATAGAGAAGCAATACCATAAGCAGGCTGGCTAATGTCAGCTAACAACAGGAGGAATAATAATGAATTTGATATTTCCCGAAAATTTCTGGTGGGGAGCTGCCACTTCCGGTCCTCAAAGCGAAGGGCGCTTTGGCAAAGAACACGCTAACTTATTTGACTATTGGTATGATATTGAACCAGAAGTCTTTTATGACCAAGTCGGCCCTAATGTAGCTTCGAATTTTTACAATAGTTTCAAAGAAGATATTCGTTTGATGAAAGAAATCGGATTAAATTCGGTACGAACATCCATTCAATGGACGCGTTTAATTGATGATTTTGAAACTGCTAGTTTAAACAAAGCCAATGTGGACTTTTACAACCAAGTGATTGATGAGTTTATTGCCAATGGGATTCGTCCAGTAATTAATTTGCATCACTTTGATTTACCGGCTGATTTATATCACAAATATGGTGGTTGGGAAAACAAACACGTAGGGGATTTATTTGTGAAGTTTGCCCAGCAATGTTTCCGCTTGTTTGGCGATCGAGTGACAGACTGGTTTACGTTTAACGAGCCAATGGTAATTGTAGAAGGAGAATACTTGCATCAGTTTCACTACCCCAATCTTGTAGATGGAAAAAAAGCGGTCCAAGTAGCGTACAATATCCAACTAGCTTCTGCGAAAACCATCGCTGCTTTTAAAGCAATCAATCGAAATCCCAATGGCAAAATCGGCATTATCTTGAATTTGACTCCAGCTTATCCTGCTAGCCAGTCAGTTGAAGATTTGGCAGCTTCTGAATTTGCGGACTTATGGTTGAACCGCTTGTTTATGGACGCTTCTGCTTTAGGGGCTTTTCCTGATGCTTTAGTGGAACGCTTGAAAAAAGACCACGTGCTCTGGGAAGCAACCACAGAAGAGTTGGCCATTATCAAAAACAATACTATCGATTATTTAGGAGTAAATTTCTACCATCCTCATCGCGTACAGGCACCAGCAGTTTCTGCCAACAGTTTAGCTGTGGACTGGTTACCAGAAAAATATTTTGATGAATATGAAATGCCTGGCCGGCGAATGAATGTAGACAAGGGTTGGGAGATTTATCCTAAAGCAGTCTATGACATCGCTTTGGATATCCGAGATAATTATGACAATCTGGAGTGGTTTATTTCCGAAAACGGGATGGGGGTTTCGAGAGAAGAACGCTATTTGAATGAAGCTGGCGTAATTAAAGACGATTATCGCATTCAGTTTATCCAAGAACATCTTTACTGGTTGCACAAAGGAATTGAAGAAGGTTCCAACTGCTTTGGGTATCATTTGTGGACACCGATTGATTGCTGGTCATGGAAAAATGCCTACCGCAACCGTTATGGTTTTATTTCCAATGATATTCGTAATCAAAAGAAAACCATCAAAAAATCTGGTCACTGGTTTAAAGGGATTGCTGATACGGACGTGTTAGAAATGCCTGAAAGCTTAGCCGCATCACTGGAAGAATAAAGGAAAATGATAAAGAGGATGATATTTGCTTACTTGGTGTGAGGAAAACGAATGAGTAGTGATAACAATTTAATGATTGCTAGTATCTCTATCGATTTGACCAAAGAATGAATGAATCCTATAAATGAGTATCAAATGAAGGGGCGGGTATCGTGGATATCCACCCCTTATTATTTTTCAGGGAAGTAACTCAGTTTTTATTATGAGTTAACGCAATGTAAAAGGAACCCTTTCCTCAAAGTATTTCTTGCATTGAAAACTGAGGATTTGTCGTTGTGAATAGTCATATTTATAATTAAATTCATGTATTTAATTATAAAAGTATAGACTATTTTGGCGTGGCATGGTATTCTTTAAATGTAATCGATTACGAAAAAAATTATGAGGTGATTTGAGTGAACGGGTTTATGGACAAATTAAGTGAAAAAATCATGCCTTTAGCCAATTGGTTAGGTCAAAATCGCTATTTAACTGTGTTGCGGGATGCGTTTATGCTCTCATTTCCTTTGACGATGTTTGGTTCTATTATTGTTGTACTGAATAATCTGCCCTTTTTTAGCGATGAATTAAAAGGAACGTTAGGCAATTTATTAGGCAATGGTCAAAATGCCACCATGAGTATTATGACTGTTTTTGTAACATTTGGTATTGGCTATTATCTTTCTCAGTCTTATGATGTGGATGGTATTTTCGGTGGTGCGGTAGCTTTTGCCAGCTTCTTGATTTTGACGCCTTTCTTTATGACCACAGAAACAGGGGATACAGTTAGTGGTATCTTAAGCTTGGATCGTCTAGGAGCAAAAGGAATGTTCTTAGGGATGTTGGCTGCCTTCTTAGCCACGGAGCTGTATTGCCGAGTTACCAAAAAAGGCTGGCAAATCAAAATGCCAGATGGTGTGCCACCGGCAGTTTCTAAATCCTTTGCTGCGTTGATTCCTGCAATTTTAACTTTAAGTGTCTTTTTAGTCATCAATGCAATTATGGTAGGGGTCTTCAACGCCAACTTGCACGATGTGATTTATGAAGTAATCCAAAAACCATTAACCGGACTGGGTGGAAGTTTACCCGCAACATTAATTGCATTGTTCTTTGTACAATTCCTATGGTTCTTTGGTCTTCATGGACAAATCATCGTAAACTCGGTAATGGATCCAATTTGGAATACGTTGATGCTAGACAACTTGGAAGCTTACCAAGCAGGGGAAAAACTCCCTCATATTGTGACGAAACCATTTATGGAAACCTTCACAGTTGGTCTGGGTGGGTCTGGAATGACTTTAGCAGTAGTCATTATCTTAGCTTTCTTTATGAAGAAAAAACAGTACAAAGACATTGGTCGCCTGGCCTTGGGACCTGGTATCTTTAACGTTAATGAACCAGTGATCTTCGGGTTGCCAATCGTGTTAAATGCTACAATTTTAATTCCTTGGGTGTTAGCACCGCTAGTGGTCACTACCTTGAATTATTTGGTGATGGCCGCAGGGATTGTTCCAGCGCCAACAGGAGTTTCGGTTCCTTGGACGGTGCCAATTATTGCTAGCGGTGTCTTAGCCACCAATTCTTGGCTAGGGGGCTTGCTACAAGTAGTGGATTTTGTAATTGTAGCGTTAATCTGGTTCCCATTCATGAGAGCATTGGACCGGGAAGTGGAAGTAGAGATTTAAACAAGAGCATCAATAACAAAAAAAGATAGTTAAAGTCCTCATCTTTGGATGGGGGCTTTAACTATCTTTTTAGCGCGAGAAAGGATTCTATTTAATTCATAGATAAATAATGATGGACAAAGCATTGAGCTGCTCAATTTTCAAAAAGAGATGTTTTTTTAAATGAAAGCGTTGACATATTATAAGTTTAACGTTAAACTATTCATGAGGTTGAACGTTAAACTTAAGGAGGAAGATCTCATGAAAAAAAGTAAGCTTTTTGCTGCATTAGGTACTTTACTAATGGTGGGAACATTGGCAGCTTGCGGTAGCAGTGGTGGTAAAAGTGATGCCAAAGGAACCACGGATACCAAAGAAGACAAGCAAATGGAAGTGTTGGGCAATAATGTTCAATTTGATCCCAATAAGTTAGTGAACGATGGCAAACCGATTGAGATGGAATACTGGACATGGAATGAAGGGGATCCAGCGATTACCATGGCCAAGGAATATGAAAAAATCTACCCGAACGTAACCATTAAAGTCGTTAACCATCCCTGGGAAGATTACTGGACGAAATTACCTTTGGCTTTGAAAGGAAAAAATGGGCCGGCAATTTTTAACGTACACAATTCACAACACGATATTCTCATTCCTTATATGGCTCCTTATGATATTGATATTACGGACTTACAATCTGATTTTACTTCAGTGGATTCCCATATCATTGATGACAAAATTTATTATATTGATAGTCTGATCAACACCGGAAATATTTATTACAATAAGACAATGTGGAAAGAAGCTGGCTTGACGGAGGCAGATATTCCAAAAACTTGGGATCAATTTAGAGAAGTGGCGAAAAAATTAACCAAAAAAGATGGGGATAAACTTACTCAAGCTGGTTTCAACTGGAATGCAGAAACGTACAGTGCAATTTATCAAGGTTTGAATTATCAAAAAGGTGAGCTTTTATTTGATGAATCTGGGAAAGTTGCCAATTATGATAACGAAGTGTCTAAAGAAAACTTGCAGTTCTTAATTGATCTCTATGATAAAGATGGTGTTGGCTCTAAGGACTTTGGTGCTGAATCTTCTCAAAGTTTTGGGAATGGACAAGCAGCCATGGTTTACAAATGGGGCTGGTATCAAAGTGAATTAAGAAACAACTATCCAGACATTGACTTTGGCGTATTTGCCACACCAACACCAACAGAAGATGTCCCTTTTGCTTATGACCGTTATAATGGGGAAAGCACACCGGGTATTAACAAGAACCAAACCGAAGAAGAGCAAGCATTGGCTCAAGACTTCTTGAAATATTGTCTAGCAAATGATGAATACTCTAAAACAGGTGCGCTGGCTTTGGCTTCCTTCCCAACGAAAAAATCATTGGCAGACGATAAAGATATTTTAGCGGATCCAGTATTAAGTGCGATTGCGCCACGGGTAGAACGCTTGATATGGCCTGGACCATTCCCGGCAACTGTAGAAACTAGTGCAACTCAGACTATGGAAGATGTCTTGTTCAATGGTAAAAATATTGATGAAGGTCTTACAGAAGGCCAAGCTAAAATGGATAAAGATATGAAAGATACCGATTTTACATCGTTAGAAGATAGCTATGCCTTCTTTGATGAATTGAAATAGCCAATAGGGGTGCTGAGGACCAAGTGTTTCTTGGCATCCTGTCTTTTTTGAAGGGGTGAACATGATGGAAGCGACAAAACGAACAAAAATTTTTAATTTGCGAAATATAGCAGTAATTTTGTTGATAATCTATTTTGCTATCTTTCTAATTTATCCAATTTATAAAGCCTTTGCAGGGAGTTTACACGATTGGAATCCATTGATTGATAAATACAATTTTGTGGGCTTAGAAAATTTTAAGGACGTTTTAACGAGTCAGCTATTTTGGAAATCAATGGGTAATACTTTTTTCTTTGCGTTCTTCTCTGTATTATTTCGAGTAGTGATTGGACTAGGTTTAGCACTTTTGCTCTCTTCTAAACTGACCAAGATGAAGACTGCGTTTCAAGGATTATTTTACATGCCGACGATTACACCACTAGTCGCTGTTTCATTTGTTTGGATGTGGATGTTTGATCCTCAATTTGGGTTGATTAACAAAATTTTCCATTTGGACATTAACTGGTTAAAAGATACTCAATGGGCTTTACCAGCGATTATCATTATGACTATTTGGAAGGATTTTGGTTATGCAACGGTGCTTTTTTTAGGTGGATTGATGGGCTTGCCGGAAGATGTTTTTGAGGCAGCGAAGATTGATGGAGCTAACAGCCGTCAAACTTTTCGAAATATTACTTTGCCGTTGTTAAAACCCACAACACTTTTTGTGGTGATTACCTCATTGATTACGTATTTACAAGCTTATATCCAGATTTTGATCATGACAGAAGGTGGGCCAGGAACTTCCACCTACGTGATTTCGTATTTGATCTTTGACGAAGCCTTTGTGAAGTACAATTTCGGTTCGGCCTCGGCCATGGCAATCATACTCTTTGTGATTATCGGGATTTTAACCATTATCATGTTTAAAGTCACGGAAGAAAGGAAGCAGACAGCATGAATAAAGTCAAAACAGTTCTTTTAAACGTCATCTTACTGGCCTTGGCAATCGTGACCATCGTGCCATTTATTTGGATGTTACTGTCGGCATTTGCTCCCAATAGTGAAATCGTTAAAATTGGTGGTTCCTTATTTCCGACACCGTCTACCTTTGATAACTTTATCAACATCCAAGAGAAGTTCAACTTTTTAGGAATGTTTGCCAATAGTTTATTTGTTGCTTTGGCAACAACGGCTATTATTATCTACACTAGTGCATTAATGGGTTTTGTTTTTGCTAAGTTTCAATTTAAAGGAAAAAATTTACTTTTTGGAGTGGTTTTAAGCACTATGATGCTTCCGTGGGCAGTGACTATTATTCCTAAATATGAAATGATGGTAGATTTTGGCTGGTTAGATACATATAAAGCCTTGATTATTCCTTCCATGGTTAGCGGCTTTGGAATTTTTATGTTTCGCCAATCCATTGCTCAAATTCCTGACGAGTTGATTGAAGCAGCTCGGGTGGATGGGGCGACGGATACTTATATCTTTCATCGCATTATTATGCCTATGTCCCGTAACTCCATTGCCAGTTTAGCGATATTTCAATTTCTTTGGAGTTGGGAAGATTTCCTTTGGCCATATTTGGTTATTAGTGATGAATCTAAGCAACTCCTTTCTGTGGGGCTACGTTTATTCAATGGGCAATACGGCACCGATTACGGTGGCTTATTTGCAGCCACTTCAATTTCAATCATCCCAGTAGTAGTAATTTATTTAGTCTTCCAAAAACGCTTTATTGCCGGCGTGGCCAGTGGCTCAATTAAGTAGTTGAAGTTTTTTGGGAAGTGTTATAATTGTCTAAGGAACTAAGGAAAGGGCGAAGATTATGAAAGTAACCATCAAGAAAATTGCAGAAGAGGCTGGCGTTAGTGTCACTTCGGTATCCAATGTGATCAATAATAAAGCACATCGGGTTTCCAAGGAAAAACGTGAGCTGATTAATGCGATTATCAAAAAATACAATTATTCGCCCAATATGAACGCTCGAGCTTTAGTCCAGTCGTCTTCTCGATTGATTGGCTTATTATATTACTCCCAAAAACCGCGTTTAGACTTTTCGGATCCTTTTGTTACAGATATTTTAGAGGGAATAGAAAGCCTAGCAAAGCCTCAAGGATTTTTTACTTTAGTGCATAATGTTAGCTCCGTAAAAGACATAGAAGATATCCAAAAAAATTGGAAATTTGATGGCTTAATTGCAGTTGGATTCAATCAAACATTGTTTGAAAAAATTCATGAGAGTATTTCTGTTCCTATTGTTTTTATCGATACTCATTTAGATCAAGAGTTTTATCATAATATTTCTAATTATCCGGATCGCTATTTTATTAATACCGATGACCGCTTGATGGGGACTACAGCAACAGAATTTCTGATTGAAAATCACCATCAGCAGATTGCCTTTTTATCCTATGGCTTTGACGAACAAGAACCTAGTGTTATTCAACAGCGTTATTTAGGCTATAAGGAGGCTTTAAAAAATCGTCATTTGGCTTTTTTACCTGAGTTAGTTTATACCGATGAAGAGTTTGACAAGCTACTGGCTGACCAAAAAAAATACACGGCTGTTTTTGTTACTGCAGATTATTTAGCAATGCAATTTATCCAATTTATGAAAAAAAATAAGGCCTTTAGAGAAATTGGCTTGTCTGTTATTAGTCTTGATGATATTAAATACGCTCAACTGAATGATCCACCTTTAACGACTATACGCTTGGATCAAGTTCGGAAAGGCCGACTAGCCATGGAAAAAATCGAAAAGCTAGTAAAAGAGAAGGCTGAAGTGGAGCAGATGACTGTTTTACCTGGGCAACTAATTATCCGGGAAACGGTACAAAAAAGAAAATGAGGTGTCAAAATGGCGAAAGTTGCCGATTTGTATTATCAACTTGATCCATGGATTATTAAAGAAAATGGCTTCGATATAGAACATAGTGAGGTTTCAGAAGCTATCTTTTCCTTGGGGAACGAGTACATGGGTGTGAGAGGTTATTTTGAAGAAGGAATCTCCAGTCCAAGTTTATTAGGAAGTTATTTCAATGGTATTTACGAAAACAGTCACGAAGAAAATCGGGTGCAATACAAAGGTATTGTCAAACGTAGCCATTTTATGGTTAATGCGGTAGATTGGCTTTATACTCGACTAACAGTGGCAGAAGAAACCTTAGACTTTGCTAAAAGTACCATTCATTCCTTTCAACGCAATTTAGATTTACGTAGTGGTATCTTGCAACGCTCTTTCATCTGGGTAACCAAACAAGGGCCGGAAATTAAAGTGATTTTTGAACGCTTTTTAGATATGGAACAAGCGAATTACGGCTTCCAGAAAATTCAATTGCAGACAAGTGAACCCGTAGCTGTAGAACTCGTTATGGGGGCGGATTTTAATACTATTCACCAGTCTCAGGAAATGAATTTCTGGCAACAAGAAAAAGCTGAATTTTATGATTCTGGCGCGATGATTTTAGGTAAAACCTTAACTAGTAACCAACAAATCTATTCTCGGTTTACTCTGGAGAACAATCAATCCCTTACAGCAGAACGTTTGGTAAGGGATAAATTTATCGCTCTTAAGTTTAACGTTAAACTGGAACCGGAGAAAATTTTCGAAACCAAACGATATACAACAAACGTAGTGGCCAAAACACCAATGCCAGAAGAAGATTTAATTGAAACAGGAGTTAAACTGCACAAAACTCAACTAACTAAAAATTTCGATGACTATCTTCAAGCACAAGTCACTTATTGGCAACGAGTGTGGCAAAAATATGATATTGAAATTGAAGGGGACGAACTAAACCAACAAGGAATCCGTTTTTGTATTTTTCAACTGCAACAAACTTATCACGGACAAAATCCATCTAATAATATTGGAGCAAAAGGTCTAACGGGTGAATCTTATGGAGGGCATGCCTTTTGGGATACGGAAACCTGTTGTTTGCCTTTTTATCTTTTGAATAATTTGGAAGCAGCGAAGAATCTTTTGGAATTTCGTTATCAAACATTACCAGAAGCGCGGAATCGAGCAAATGAATTGGATTGCCAAGGTGCTTGTTATCCAATTGCAACGCTAAATGGAAATGAAGCTAGTGATTTGTGGCAACATGCGAGCTTACAGTTTCAACCAAGTACTGGAGTAGCTTACGGGATTTGGCACTATGTCAATTTGTCAGATGATCAAGCTTTCTTAACTGGACATGGGATTGAAATGTTAATTGAAATTTCACGTTTCTTAGCTTCCCGGGGAGATTGGGGTGCAAATGGGGAGTTTGGTTTCTTTGGAGTGATGGGACCCGATGAGTTTCAAATGATGGTCAATCACAATGCTTATACGAATTATATGGCCATGAAGACTTTCCAATATACTTTAGCAACGTTAAATAGTATTAAAAAAAGCAATCGAGAACGTTATGAAGAATTGCAAGCTACTTTGTTGTTAAACGTGGAAGAAGAAAAATTGTGGCAACGGTGTGTGGATCACACCTTGATCATTCAAACTGAAGAGGGACTAATTGAACAACATGACGGTTTCTTCAAATTGCCCCATGTGGACATTCACCAGATTCCAATCACCGATTTTCCTTTGTATCATCACTGGTCTTATGATCGAATTTATCGCAATGATATGATCAAACAACCGGATGTTTTAATGTTCCAATTCTTGTACAACCAAGATTTCACTAAGGAAAGCAAGCGCATTAACTATGATTATTACGAACCGAAGACGATTCATGAATCATCTTTATCTCCATCTATTCATTCTATTTTGGCAGCCGAACTTGGGAAAAAGCAAGAAGCTTATGACTTTTTTGGTTTTGCTACCCGTATGGATTTGGATAATTACAATCGTAATACAAGAGAAGGCCTACACACTACGTCTATTGCTGCGGCTTGGATGAATATTGTTTACGGTTTTGGGGGTATTCGTACAGATGGGCCAGAACTTTTAGTGGCACCGTCGATTCCAGATAAATGGTCAAGTTATACTTTTAAAATCACCTACCAAGGAGCTTTGATAGAGGTAAAGGTCAGTCAAAGCTTAGTTCAGCTACGTTTGTTAGAAGGTGAACCAGTAACATTCCGCCTTTATGATCGAGTAATCAGACTTGGAGAAGAACCGATTTTACAAGCAGTGGAAGGAGCAGGTTAAGATGCGTTGGGTCATTTCGGAAACATTTCAACCAGAAAAAAAGGTTGATTTTGGAAATAAATTTCTTTTGGCCAATGGCTATATGGGCTATCGAGGAACCATGGAAGAAGATCGTAAAGAAGATTTAGTGGCCAACACTATCCTTGGTTTCTATGATCAAGTAGGGGAAAAGTGGCGAGAACCCGTTAATGCACCTAACGCTCTTTACTTTGCGGTGACGAAACCTGACTTATCTTTGAAATCTTGTAAACCAAGTAGACACCAACAATCTTTAAATCTCAAAGAAGGATTGCATACTCGTATCACGGAGTATGAACTAGTGGATAATACTATAACTCTTGAAGCTAAACGCTTTATTAG
>NZ_JBCOJC010000020.1:0-43157 GCF_040925905.1 Enterococcus sp. 2201sp1_2201st1_C11_2201SCRN_220225 | reverse complement strand
CCATTAAAGCAGCTTCGGATTCTCAAAGACAACAAAATACCCAAGTCAAAGAATTACTCGCTGCCGGCTGTAATGTACTGTGTGTTAATTTGGTGGATCGCACTGACCCTTCTGAAATCATTGAACAAGCCAAAGAAAAAAATGTGCCGGTAATCTTTTTTAATCGGGAACCGGTGAAAGAAGACTTGGCTCAATGGGAAAAACTCTATTATGTAGGGGGCAATGCCCAGGAATCGGGAGTTTTACAAGGAGAATTGGCTGCTGAAACGATTTTAGAAAATCCTAAAATTGATCGCAATGAAGATGGAAAAATCCAATACGTGGTTTTAGAAGGCGAGCCCGGCCATCAAGATGCGATTATTCGCACGGAAGAAGCGGTGGAAACCTTGAAAGCCAGCGGTGTTCAATTGGAAAAACTAGGCTATGGCATTGCCAATTGGGGACGTGCCCAAGCAGAAAACCGAATGATTCAATTGATTAATCAGCACCAAAATAAGATTGAGCTCGTTTTGTCCAATAACGATGATATGGCATTAGGAGGCTTAGATGCTTATACCAAATTAAATCGCACGGAGTCCAGTATTCCCGTTTTTTTCGGGATTGATGGGACAACCACAGGATTAGAAGCGGTAAGAGAGGGGAAGCTAGCCGGCACTGTTTATAATGACAAAGAAGCACAGGCGAAGATGATTGCTAAATTAGCAGCTACTCTATCTTTGGCAGATGATAAAGAAATCCAGCAGTTGCCACAGCAAAATTATGCCCCTTACGCCAAAGTCACCCCAGAAAATGTAGAGGAATATTAGTGATGACCGAACCTAACAGTTTAGTAACTGGAGGTTCGGTTTTTTTGATAACACCGACTAAAGATTGCGTTGACTAAGGGGACATGCTATACTCTTCTTGTAATTGATATGATATCAAAATGATATCAAAGGAGGAAGAGGAAATGAAAGTAGATCAAGTAGCGCTAAAAGCACCAACGGAAGAAATTTTGTTAAAAGCCAAAAGTGGTATGCCGATGTTGTTGCTAAATGTTTTGGGGATTGTGGTATCGATTGTTTTGTTTGTTTTGGGGATTTTGCGCATGGGGGATCCGAATACGTCAACACTTGGCGGTTGGTTTATGGGCATTGCCATTTTTTATTGGTGTTTGCCGGTTTGGTTGCTTTTTGCTGGCTTAAAAGTGATTCATCCCAATGAAGCCTTGGTGATGACCTTATTTGGGAAATATGTAGGTACTTTAAAAGGGGCGGGCTTTTATTTTGTCAATCCTTTTATGGTAGCCGCACCGGTTCCTAAAGGGAGTAGCGATTTAGCCATGAATCCAGATAGTGATATGGATTTGACAACAGGAGCGAAGAAGGCTCAAGCAGCGGTTACGAAAAAACGCCTCTCGTTGAAAACTATGGCATTAAGCAATAACAAACAAAAGGTCAATGATAAATTGGGTAATCCGATTATTATTAGTATTGTAGTGATTTGGCGCATTGAAGATACGGCAAAAGCCATGTTTGACGTGGATAATTTCAGTGAGTACTTATCCATTCAGTCGGATTCAGCTTTGCGAAATATTGTCCGCCTTTACCCTTATGATGCCACCGACGATGAAGATGCCAATGAAAAGAGTTTGCGAGGGTCTAGTCTAGAGGTTAGTCAAAAATTGGCAGAAGAAATTCAAAGCAAAGTCGATGTGGCGGGTATTGAAATTTTAGAAGCGAAGATTACACACTTGGCGTATGCGCCAGAAATTGCGGCTGCTATATTACAACGACAACAGGCTTCGGCGATTGTGGATGCTCGTCAGTTAATTGTAGAAGGTGCAGTGGGCATGGTGGAAATGGCTATTGAAAAGCTTAACGAACAAGACGTAGTGGAACTAGATGAAGAACGAAAGGCAGCGATGGTTAGTAATCTGATGGTGGTTCTTTGTGGCAATCGAGATGCCCAGCCAATTGTCAATAGTGGCTCTTTGTATTAAGATTGTGGAGAGATGACGATAATCAAGAAAGGAGCGGCTTATGGAGAATAAAAAAACGAAAGCTAAAAAGCAAGTGCCGCTCCGTTTATCCGCAGAGTTGTACGAGGAGTTAGCGGCTTGGGCAGAAGATGAGTTTCGTAGCGTCAATGGTCAGATTGAGTACTTGCTGACAGAAGCCGTGAAAAAGCGCAAGAAGTCAAAGCCCAAATGAAAGAGGTGAGAGCGGAAACGTATGGGAAATCTTTTAATTAGTTTGGCATTAGCCGGTATTTGCGTGTATTTTAAACAATTTCCAAAGCTAGTGCGCTTGATTCTTTTAGGTGTGGGAATCTTGATTTGCGGTGGTTTTTCCAAGATGTTCGGCTATGGTATTTTCATGGTTCTAGTAGAGGGAAATGGCTTTTCAGGAATGCTGGCTCTTGTTTTCAGTTTGTTTTTCGGCGGATTACTAGGTTGTTTGTTCCAGTTTATCCACATTCTTCATCCCTTAAGTCTGGGGTGGAGCAAGATTTTTCATAGCATGACGTGCGCTTTGTTTTTTATTTTCTTTTTAGGCTTTTTCGTATTAAATGCGCTGAATGCTTTTGCTCCTTTGCCACTGTGGCGCCGTCTAGGTTTCTTTGTCATTGGTGCAGTGGGTATGATAGGTTGTAGTTTTAAAATAAAAAATATTTTTGGCTAAGGAAAATTGACTTCACAAAAAAACGTAGACACCAATGGGTAAAATGTTGCCCATTGTGTCTACGTTTTTAATTTTTAAAATCAATTGAGGTAAAGTAAAAAATAAGGTTCTTTTTCACAGTAATATCATATAAAGTAGCGTAGCCCTTGTGACCAGAACTTTCAATGGCAGGGGTCAGTGTGTAGTCCCAAGTGTTTTTTGTGTGATTGGTCTCTACTAGTTGGACGGTAAAGGCTTTTTGGGGATAGCCCCAGAAGAAAAGCTGAGCACGGGCAGAGATTTCCGGGGTTAAATGAGTAAACAAAAATAAGCAGAAGGCGCAAAATACAGCGATTAAAACTTTCGTATTGATTTTCCATGGGGATGAATCGTGTTTGAAAAAAGGTAGTGATGTTTTATTTTTCATAGACAAACTCCTTGTGGTGGGGAGAAGCAACAGGTTAGTTGTTCTTTTAATTATAAACTAGTCATTGGACAATCGTCAAAAAGCTTTTAGTAAAGGGCGGAAGATTACGAATACCGAATGGGGGTATATTTAGACGTAAGAATCTCTAATTAATTTGTTTGTTTTTCCAAGCACTTCGATTGACTTTCGTTAAGGCATAAGTTTTAATATACCCATACAGGTATATTAAGGAGTGAGAAAATGTTTGGCTTATTTAATAGAATTCCCAGTATCTCCACGGGAGAATTACAACAAAAACTAAATAAAGATCTGATTTTATTAGATGTACGAACACCTAGCGAATACCGTGGTGGGCATATTGCTGCGGCTAAAAATGTGCCACTAAACAAAATTGCAAATTATCAGCAGCGGCAAAACGAGCCTGTGTATGTGATTTGCCAATCCGGTATGCGTAGTAAACAAGCAGCCAAGATTTTAAAGAACAAAGGATATGATGTAGTAAATGTCACCGGCGGCATGAATCGCTGGAATGGACCAATTAGAGGAGGAAAGTAAACATGACGAAAATTGTAATTATCGGTGGTGTGGCTGGAGGAATGTCAGCAGCCACCCGCTTACGTCGCTTAATGGAAGACGCGGAAATTGTAGTTTTGGAAAAAGGGCCCTACGTTTCTTTTGCCAACTGTGGCTTGCCTTATTATGTATCTGGAGAAATTAGCGAACGGGCTGATTTAATCGTGCAAACACCCCAAGCGTTACAGTCTCGCTTTTCCTTGGATATCCGTCCTGATCATGAAGTTGTTGCCATCCAGCCTACTGAAAAGACAATCACGGTGAGACACGATGGCCGAGAGTTTACGGAGAGCTATGACTATTTGATTTTGTCTCCTGGGGCGAAACCTTTTGTGCCGACCATTGAAGGGTTAGCGGAAGCGAAAAATGTTTTTTCTTTGCGCAATGTGCCGGATGTAGATCGAATTATGGAATATGTAAAAAGTCAGCAGCCTAAAAAAGCGACCGTGATTGGCGCCGGCTTTATCGGTTTGGAAATGGCGGAAAATTTGCGAAAATCTGGTTTAGATGTGACAATTGTGGAGAAAGCTCCCCATGTTTTGCCACCATTGGATGAGGAAATGGCAGCCTATGTGAAAAATGAACTGGAAAAAAATCAGGTCAATGTCATCACTTCCCAGTCTGCGGTAGCCTTTAAAGAACAAGGTCAAAAGATCATCTTGGAAGATGGCACTCGCTTAGATTCGGACTTGACGATTTTATCTGTAGGAGTCCAACCAGAAAACACCCTGGCCCAAGCCGCCGGTATTGAACTAGGTTTGCGCGGAGGCATTTTGGTAGATGAAAACTATCAAACTAGTGTGGAAAATATTTATGCGGTAGGGGACGCCATTGTGGTGAAACAACAGATTACCGGTGAGGATGCTCTGATTTCCTTAGCTTCTCCGGCGAACCGTCAAGGCCGGCAAGTGGCGGATGTCATCGCCGGTTTGCCTAGAAAAAACCGTGGCAGTATCGGGACTGCCATTGTCCGAGTCTTTGATTTGACCGCAGCTTCCACTGGTCTTAGTGAACGAGGAGCCAAACAAGCGGGCTTAGATGTACAAGTGGTGCATGTTTCCGGAAAAAGTCATGCTGGCTACTATCCAGGGGCAACGGAAATTGTGTTAAAACTCATTTTTGATCAGCACAGTGGGAAAATCTATGGTGGAGAAGGAATTGGAGCCGAGGGTGTGGACAAGCGGATTGATATTTTGGCGACAGCGATTAAAGGTGATTTGACGATTTTTGATTTGCCAGAGTTGGAATTCACTTACGCACCGCCATTTGGTTCTGCCAAAGATCCAGTGAATATGCTAGGCTATGCGGCGATGAATTTAGCAGAAGGCATTAGTGAAAATATTCAATGGTACGAGTTGAACCAAGAACTTGAAATGGGAAAAATATTGCTGGATGTGCGCAATCCCCAAGAGCTCACTAGAAATGGCCAGTTCCCAGAAGCGGTGAATATTCCATTAGATGATTTGCGCTGTCGCTTGACAGAATTAGACCCTACTAAGGAATACATCATCACTTGTCACAGTGGGTTGCGCAGTTATCTTGGCGAACGTATTTTGAAACAAGCCGGCTTTAAAGTGAAAAATCTGGATGGGGCCTTTGCCTTGTACAGCACCGTCAAAAAGGAGGAAATCAAACATGTATAAGAGCATTTCAAATGATGAATTTTATCAAAAGGAAAAAAAGGAACCACTAGATATTCTCGATGTGCGGGAAAGCTACGAGTATGACAATGGCCATATTCCAGAAGCAGTGAATCTGCCTTTAAGTGAATTAGGCAGTCGTTTTGCTGAGTTGGATAAAAGTAAAAACTATTATGTGATTTGTCATTCCGGCGCCCGTTCCGCCAATGCCAGTGAATTTTTAAGTGCTCAAGGCTATCAAGTGACCAATGTGATGGGTGGCATGTCTGCTTGGAGAGGAGATGTCATTTAATGGCAACTTGTGATAAGAGCATTTTAAATCGACTAAAACGAGCAGAAGGTCAGCTGCGGGGGATTCAAAAGATGATTGAAGAAGATGCTCAATGCGTAGATGTGATTACCCAACTCAGCGCTGTGCGTTCGGGAGTGGACCGAGTCATGGGGATGATTGTGGCAGAAAACTTAAAGAACTGTCTGGAAAATCCCGCTGCCAATCAAGAAGTTCAAAAACAAAAAATCGAACAAGCCGTAAATATGATTGTGAAAAAATAGCTTTAATCAAAAAAGTTGGTTGCCTAAAACGAGACAGCCAACTTTTTTTGGGCTAACTGTGATTTTGGGTATCGCTTTTAAAGAAAGTGCAGGAAACGAGATTTTTGCTTGGAAGGCGAAGTGCAGGTATAATAATTGTATTTTGAAATAATGCGTGGTCTTGTAGCAGCGCAAGGAGGAAACATAGATGAAAAACTTTTGGCAGAAATTGCCACGACCCTTTACAGTTTTAGCTCCCATGGAAGATGTGACGGATGTGGTCTTTCGCCATGTGGTCAAAGCTGCGGGCACACCGGATGTCTTTTTTACGGAATTCACCAATTCTGATAGTTTTTGTCATCCCACAGGCATAGACAGTGTGCGGGGACGCTTGGTTTTCACTTCCGACGAACAACCCATGGTCGCCCATATTTGGGGAGATAATCCAGAGCATTTTCGTAAGATGAGCCTTTCCTTAGCTGAAATGGGTTTTTCCGGCATTGACATTAACATGGGCTGTCCTGTGCCTAATGTGGCAGAACGAGGCAAAGGCAGTGGTTTGATTTTACGCCCGGAAGTTGCGGGAGAATTGATTCAAGCAGCTAAAGCTGGCGGACTGCCGGTTAGCGTGAAGACGCGACTAGGCTTTACGGAATTAACTGAAATGAAAGACTGGATTAGTCATTTATTGCGCCAAGACATTGCCAATCTTTCCGTGCACTTAAGAACCAGAGCAGAAATGAGTAAAGCTGAAGCTCATTGGGAATTGATTCCTGAGCTGGTGAAGTTGCGCGATGAGCTTGCGCCAAACACATTGATTACGATTAATGGCGATATTGCCAATCGTCAAGAAGGTCTGGAACTGGCAACAAAATACGGCGTAGATGGAATTATGATTGGTCGGGGAATTTTTAAAAATCCCTTTGCTTTTGAAAAAGAACCCCGAGACCATTCGTCCAAAGAATTAATTGATCTTTTACGCTTACAGTTGGATTTACAAGATCAATACCAAGAACAACTGCCCCGGTCCATTGTGGGACTTCATCGTTTCTTTAAAATCTATGTCAAAGGATTTCCTGGTGCCAATGATTTGCGGATTCGTCTAATGGATACGAAGTCCACTGATGAAGTACGGGAGATTTTGGATGAATTTGAAGCCTAAAAATACACCCAGCTGCTACTTGTCAGCTGGGTGTATTTGCGTTTAGTTAGAGCCCAACATTTTCTACAATTAAAAAAATCACAATGCAATCTTTCACCATGGAGCGGCGAGTGATGGTCAATGTATTGCAGATGCACTCGGATTGCAAACAATCGCCACACAGCCCTTTTTTGATACAAGGAGTTTGTTGTAAGTTTAGCCGCCAAGCATTTAAAGGAGCAGTTTGTCTCCGCACCATTTCCATGGTGGTTTCCAAGTTGCCGTAAACTTTTTTCATGCTAACGAAGGCCAATACTTGATTGGGGCCAAAGGTGAGTGCCGCCACGCGATTGCCCACGCTATCCACATTGACCAATTCCCCGTCTTCAGTGATGCCGTTAAGACTGGTCAAAAAATAATCCGCCGTCAACGCTTCACGCATCACCTGATAGCGTTCTTCTGGTGTGGTAGTACGTTCTCGGTCAATCATCCTTTGTCCTCGAGCGTACAAATCGGGAATAATGCCCATGGCTTCTACCGTGATAGAACCACCAAAGCCTACTATTTTATCCTGCTCAATCCAGGCTAAGGCTTTCTCCTTGGCATCTGCCAGATTTTGACAAATAACTGGCAAAAAATTACGCCTAGTGAGTTTTTTACTTAAAGTGACCGCCGCGGCATTGTAGCGGTTCGTTTGATATTCTTCCATGAAGTTCTCCTTTTTACTGATAAGCTTGCGAGTTATGTTCACCGCCCCCGTATAGTCTCCAAGCAAACGAGATAGCCGGCAAAGTCGCCCCATTTTTTTCGCTGTTCCACAGGGCCTAGTTTTGCTAGCCAACTGTCATCTAGCTCTGATGTTCCGCAGAAACGGTGAAAGGCCGTTAGATTGATGATAAAGGTATTGTGTAAGCTGGTGCGCAAAGGATCCTTGGTGGCTTTTTTCGCACTAGACCAAAAATTCCATTCCGTGCGCATTTTTGTGTAAGCCAAGGCGGCGGTGATGACTTCTTGCCAAAGCTCGTGTAAATCGGCGTCGGGGTTTTCCAGTACAACGTAGATGGCTTGATAGAGCGCCAGGGCTTCCTCAAAAGATAAGGCATCCGGCTGCTTCAAATAGCTGTGATAATCGAACATGACACATTCCTCCTAGGGCTTTTTCCTGTCTACCATACTACCACTTTTTAGTCGTCGCAATAAAAGAAGTGCAAGGAAATAGTCTTATTTTTACCGAGTCGCGGGCGTTGCGACCACGATAAAAAGCGAAACCCTTTTTGACACCGACCTCTTACTGCTAGCTTTTGCTCTAGCTTTGGGAGATGGGGGATAGGGTTTCGCTTTTTTGTTAGTTAGGTCAATTATTTGCCTGTGTGGTGTCCTCGTTGGCTTCTCGTGCCGCTGCCCTCCCGTTGACCGTGTCCGTGCTGATTGGTGGTTGGGGTATTTTGACGGTTGTGTCTTGGGGTTTGTGCAGGGGGCTCGTCATAAGTGTTGCCATATTGATTGCCTGTACCGTCCTGAGGTTGCGGGCAGACTACTGGATCAGTAGCGTCTGGGGTTGGGGCAGTTGGGACAGGTTCGGTAGTTGGCTCATTTACGGCTGCCGGTGGGACTGGGTTAGGGCAGTTTTCATTTTGCGGATCTTGGAGGCGGACTGGCCCTGTGCCATCTTGAACGCCTTGTTTTGTCGGTTGTTCTGCTTGTTGTTTTGCTGGGGGTGTTTGATTCGTTTTTGGCACGGTTGTCTGGTGTCTTTGTTTGGCTAAAGTGGCTTGTTTGGCAGCTCGCTGTTTGTGATGGGTTCGGACAATGGGATCTTGCCCAATAGGACAATTTTCCTGAGGTGTCCGCTCATCTTTGATCAGTAAGCAGTAATTTGGCAAATGGTCTTGGGACTGTAGCTGCGTGGTTTTTCTCTGAGCAGCATCCCCGACGACGCCAGTGAATAAAAACGCGGTGGCAAGCAAAAAGGTGGCGAAAAGCTTCTTCATGAGTACCTCCTCCTTTCCCTATTTTGATTGTAGGAAAAAAGTGTGGCAAAAGTATGGCAACTAGAGAGTCGAAAACTGAATCCGAATCACAAATTGCCCCGGGGGTGTTGCGGCTTCAATCACCCCTTGATGGCGCAAGACGACCTGCTTGGCAATCGCTAAGCCAAGGCCGGTGCCGTTTTGCCCTGGATTGTGCCCCCTTTGGAAAGAATCAAAAAGCTGTTGGGTATCTAGGCCAGAGTCGAGAAGGGGATTTGTCAGGATAATTTCCAAAGCATCCCCTGACATGCCTAAATTCAACTGGATCACCGCTTTTTCTGGGGAGTATTTCTGGGCGTTGTCCAAAATGATTTTCAGCATTTGGGTAATGCGCTGATAGTCCCCATTCATCAGTTTTTTCTGGGCAAGGTGATTGGTGAATTGCAAAGTCTGCTGTTTTTCCTTAAACGGAATCCGATAGCTGCGTAAGGCATCATTGAGACAATCCAACAAATCCAAAGGTTCTTTTTGCAAGTGAAACTCCGTGGATTCCAAACGACTTAACTCCAGTAAGTCATTGACCAAGCGCTCAAGACTGGTCACTTCTATGAGTAGTTGGCGCCGGTAGTCTTTTTCTTCCTGATCATTCAGGTAGCCTTCCTCCATGGCTTCCAAGGAGCTTTTAATTACCATGACCGGGGTGCGCAATTCATGGGAAATCTGCGAGAGAAAGTCTTTTTCAGACTGGGCTTTCTTCTTGCGGGCTTCTTGGGCATCGGCTAGGCGTTGGCTTAAAAGGGTCAACTGATCCCCCAATTCTTGCAGCTCATCGTGAGTATGGATTTTCAGCTGGGTTTCAAACCGTTCGTGGGCCAGGTCGTCCACATAGGCGCGCATTTCTGCGATTGGGCGAACGAAGCGTTTGGCCAATCGCCAAGCCAGTAAACTAGCTAAAAGGACGGAGACTAAGAGGCTGAGTAGGAGCATAACGTAGCCGGATAGCTGGTTTTTGTGAATGGCGTTTACTTGGGAGTGCATCACCACCACGGCTAGTACTTGTTGTCCGCTTAAAATCGGGGTGACCACCGTTAGCTCATTCAATTGCAGAAACTGATAGTCTTTTGTGACATTGGTTTCTTTGTTTTGATAAGTTTGGCGTACCAAGGCTTGTACTTGTTCTGGTAGGGGCGTATTGGGTGTCCCGTCTTGATGATGGTCACTAATCACGGGCTGAAGGGCTTCATCCACTACCCAGACCGCTTCTCCGGCAATTTGGTTCATAAAGCGCAAAAAGGCCCCATAGCCGCCTTGACCATTGCTTTGACCGTGGTTTGGCGACGTGCTACTGGTGCCTGTCTTGAAATAATCCGCCAAAGTATCACTGATTAATTCACTTCGGTGGACCAATTCTTCTTGGTGCAGTTCCTCCGTGTGCCGGGAAAATAATACCCCAAAGAGAATGGCGATAATCAGCGCAAAAAACAATAGCAAGCTAACGGACTGTAAAATTAAGCGATTGGCGATTTTCTTCATAGGCTTAGCCCAAAGCGATAACCTTCACCCCAGACGGTTTCAATGCTGCAATTAGCCACGTGGGCTGCGGTGAGTTTGGCCCGGAGACGTTTGATGTGACTGTCCACGGTGCGACTGTCCCCGTAGTAATCATAACCCCACACCGTGTCCAAAAGATTGTCCCGGCTAAAGACCTTGTTAGGGTATTGGGCAAACAAGGCCAGTATTTCAAACTCTTTTTTGGTCAAACGAATTTCCTGTCCCCGGTAGAAGGCTTTGCGATTTTCTAACTGTAATTCAATCCCGTTCAAAAAAAGCTTGGCCGAGGGACGGTCCTGCTCAAAATGAATCCGGCGCAAAATCGCCTTCATGCGAGAAAGAACTTCTTTCGGGGAGAAGGGCTTAATGATGTAATCATCTGCGCCAACTTCTAAGCCAAGAATCCGATCCGCGTCCTCTGTCTTGGCGGTAATCATAATAATCGGTACCGTAGAGGTCTCGCGAATTTTCCGGCAAATGGTAAAGCCATCCACGCCGGGCAACATGATATCCAATAAAATAAAATCGACTGGCTCTCGTTCAAAATGCGTGAGGGCCGCCTCACCATCGTAACAGACGGCAGTCTCGTAGCCTGCTTCTTGCAAGTAACGGGTCAAAACGTCCACGATTTGTCGGTTGTCTTCCACAATCAAGACTTTCATCGTCTCACCTACTCGTTTTCTTTTATTATAGCCTATTTGGAGGAGCGTGAGGCCAACGAATGAAGCGCTTTCTGTTTACATAGACAAAGACGCAAAATCAAAAAGCCCTCTTGAAACGGTGACAGAATCAAGAGGGTAGGATGAGTATTATTGGGCATTTTTTCGCCGGTATTCGCTGATGCTCTGGCCGGTCCAGACAGAAAAGGCCCGCAAAAAGGAATTGACCTCCAAATACCCCAAAAGATAGGCGATTTCATCCGAGGAGAGGGTCGTATTTTTTAAGTAACTTTTGGCCAGCATCTCCCGGACACTGTTAAGTTGTTTTTGAAAACTAGTTTGTTCTTCTTTTAGTTTGCGTTGGAGTGTGCGCTTAGAGATCGTCAATTTTCGCGCAACATCCTCGATGGCACTTTCCCCTGCAGGTAATAAATCCACCAGAGCACTGCGCACTTGGGCACTAAAGGAATCATCTACGTCTAACTCGGATAAACGCCGATTTAATTCCGGCATGAGGTAGTCTCGCATGGTCTTGTTCTCGGTAATGAAAGGCAACTGCAAAGTCTCTTCGGCAAATGTGATGCTATTGCTTCCAGAGGTCACGGGGGTGCATCCCACTAGTGCTACAAAAGACTCGTCAAAATCCGAAAAAGTCGAGGTGATTTGCAAAGGGACAATTCGTTGTTCCGTTGCTTTTGAAAGCAGATGAATCAAAAAGAGAAACTCGCTAGCCAGATAGAATTTTGAGTCAATCGGCAAATTGTTAAGGGAAGAAAAGGTGATCGTGACACTTTTATTCGCCTGTGTTATTTGATACAAAATCGGGCCAATCAATTGTTTGTAGCGTCCTAAACGTTGGATGCATTTCAGACCATTCTCACTACAATAGGCCGCAAAGATCGGTGCCGAGAACGTTTCGATGCCATCGTAAGTGGCCAGATTCATCAATGTTTGTTCATCTGGGGCTTGTTGACTAATGGCATTCATCAGAGCATAGTATTCTGGTTCTGTAAGGCGAATCTGTTCCCGGGTAAACAGATTTTCTGGCAAATGGGCAGTCTTCAACACTTTGCCCACATCAAAATGATGTTGCTTTAGTAACTGTTGGTATTGACCATTTACGATAAATTTTTGCATACACACTCACCTTAGCTTGGATTTGATTGTTGATTGGCAACAAACCCCATGATGGCTTTCTTAGGCATTAAGGGCATTAAGCCAACGAAAGGTCGTTGTACTTTGGACAGTCCGGAAAAGACATTTAGTTTACCAGCCAACATTGCTTGATAGCCTTCTTGGGCTACAACGGCAGGGCTGGCACCTTTGGCAAACATCTTTGTTTGGGTTAATCCACCGGCTTTGGCAAACCCGGTTTCAATCGCCCCGGGCATCAGGGTGGTAACCGTCACGCCAGTTTCTTTTAATTCGTAAGCAATGGCATTGCTTAAAGAAGTCACATAGGCTTTTGTGGCATAGTATTCCGCTTGGAGCGGTCCAGGAATCAGTGCCGCTGAAGAGGAGACATTCAGTATTTTTCCAGTACCGCGATTGACGAATTCTGGAATAAACAACTTCATTAATTTAGTGGGAACGAGCATATTGACCCGCATCATGGAAATATCCTGATCCATAGTCCGCTCTAGAAAACTTCCTTGGCCACCAAGACCGGCATTGTTTACAAGATAATCCACTTGAATTTCCGCTTGTTTCACTTGTTCATAGATTTTTTCGGCCGCTGTTTCCTCCGAAAAATCAACGGCAATCGTCATTGCTGTCACTTGGTATTTATTTTCTACTTCTGCTTTTAAAGTTGCAAGCTTTTTGGCATTTCGACCTACTAAAACGAGATTGTCACCATTGGCAGCAAAGAGCTTTACGAACTCGTGGCCTAATCCGCCGGTTGCACCTGTGATTAACGCTGTTTTTGTCATTTGAAATTCCTCCTATGGGTAATTGACTTAACTGATGAGGTAAGTATAGCGAGAATTCATCAATCCCTGAACATCAAAAAATGCCAGAAAAATATCAAATGACGCCATCGTCAGAGAAAAGACGCAGCCATGACTGCTACTGTTGTTAGTAGGGGCATGGTCGCGTCTTGAGGGGGGTAAGTTACGTGTTGGTGATACTGTTTCTTCGTTTTAAAAAAGGCTGCGACTAACGTACTAGCAAAAATAACTGCGCAAATGAAAAAAGAACGATGCAGATTCAGCCATTGGTTACCCAGAAACAAAAGTACGAGATACGGGACAAAAGACTTCAGGCTAAACAGCAGGACCTCTTTGAAAAATTCTTTTTTTGCCATGGAAATTTGCCTCCAATCCAAATTGGCTTTTCCTCTATGGTAACGCTCCCTATTTTAAAGTCAAATGGAAGCAAAAGTGTAATTGATATGCAATCGAAAAAATACGCAAAGAAAAGCCCTCACCAGCATTTTTTTGCTGACAAGGGCTTTTTATGATTGGAAAATGTTGATTTACACGGGTTTTTCAGCCATATTCTGTTGGCTCTTTATTCCCACTCCACAGTTGCTGGTGGCTTGGAGGTGATATCATACACAATCCGGTTGACGTGAGCCACTTCGTTAACGATGCGGACAGAGATTTTTTGCAAGACATCCCAAGGGATACGGGCAAAGTCAGCGGTCATTCCATCTACTGAAGAAACTGCCCGGATACCTACTGTATAATCATAAGTTCGGCCGTCACCCATCACACCCACAGAGCGAATGCCTGGTAAGACGGTAAAGTATTGCCAGATTTCTCGGTCAAGACCAGCTGCGGCGATTTCTTCCCGTAAGATGGCATCGGATTCCCGGACGATTTCTAGTTTTTCTTCGGTGATTTCACCTAGGACGCGAATGCCAAGTCCTGGTCCTGGGAATGGTTGGCGCCAAACGATGTCATCAGGCATGCCTAATTGCGTACCTAAAGCCCGTACTTCATCTTTGAAGAGGGTGTTTAACGGTTCAATCAATTCAAACTGCATGTCTTCAGGCAGGCCACCCACATTGTGGTGACTCTTAATGGTTTGGGCCGTTTCTGTACCGGATTCGATAACGTCGGTGTACAAAGTTCCTTGAGCTAAGAAAGAGATTCCTTCTTTACCGGCAAGTTTTGTGGCTTCATCATCAAATAAATAAACAAATTCATTCCCAATGATTTTGCGTTTTTGTTCAGGATCAGATACGCCGGCTAGTTTGCCTAAGAAGCGATCTTTGGCATCGACACGAATGATGTTTAAGCCAAATTTGCCGCCTAAAGTTTCCATCACTTGGTCGCCTTCGCCTTTACGCAAAAGACCGTGGTCCACAAAGATAGAAGTCAATTGATCCCCAATGGCTTTTTGTAAAAGTACACCTACCACAGAGGAGTCCACACCACCGGAAAGGCCTAGGAGGACTTTTTTATCGCCAACTTGTTTGCGAATATTCGCAATTTGCATGTCGATAAAGTTGTCCATACTCCAGTCACCTTTGCATTGGCAAATGTCAAAGGCGAAGTTTTTCAAGACTTCATTGCCGTATTCAGAGTTGCGCACTTCAGCATGGAATTGAATCCCAAACTGATTGTCCGCTAAGTTTTGGATAGCAGCAATAGGACAGTCAGCACTGGTACCCACCACTTCAAAGCCAGTTGGGGCAGCAGTTACCAAATCCCCATGACTCATCCAGACGATTTGTTTACTTGGTGTATTTTGGAAGAGGCGAGCATCGTCAGCTACGACTTCCAACTCGGCTTTCCCGTATTCGCGATTTACAGCAGCTTCGACTTTTCCGCCCAGACGGTCAGTTAAAAGTTGCATACCGTAGCAGATTCCCAAAATCGGGATTCCTAGTTTGAAGATTTCTTCGTCGATACCAAAAGCGCCTTCGTCATACACGCTGTTTGGTCCACCAGAAAGGATAATTCCCTTTGGATTCATAGCTTTGACTTCTTCAGCGGTAATCCGGTGGCTCAATAGTTCGGAAAAAACCCCAAATTCCCGGATACGACGGGTAATCAGTTGGTTGTACTGAGAACCGTAGTCCAATACGATGATTTTTTCCACGTTCGGCATGTTGTCAACGTTTGTCACAGGTAATCCCTCGATTCATTAGTTTATTTATTGCAATGGGTCAAAGCCCAGTACAGCAGTGTTAATATTTCCGTAAATAGATCTCATCAATTAAATGGTGCTTGATTTTATGAAGAATTATATCTGCTCGACCTCGAGTAGGCAAGATATACTCTTGCAAATTCTTCAAATTAACATTTTCCCAAACACTTCGAGCCATCTGGAGTGCTTCTTTGCGATCGCCAATGGCAAATTTATAATAATAGTTGGATGGATCAAGAAAGGCCGTATCCAACAGTTGCTCAAAACGTTGCAAATACCAAAATTCAATCAGAGCTGGATCTGCGTCGACGAAAATCGAAAAATCAAAGAAGTCGCTGACATAGATTTGTTGGTTTTGGGGAAGTTGCAAGGTATTGATCCCTTCCACAATCAAAATATCTGGCTGGTCGATAATATCGTATTGCCCTTCCACAATATCATATACGGTGTGGGAATAAGTGGGTACCGGAATCTTTGGTTTGCCGGATTTGACTTCATTTAAAAATTGAATCAAATGTTCCATATCGTAGCTTTCCGGAAAGCCTTTGCGGTCCATAATCCCCCGTTCTTGCAAGATTTTATTCGGATACAAGAAACCATCTGTCGTAATCAATTGTACGTCTCGCCGTGAAAACAGTCGGGACAAGAGGGTTTGTACCAATCGGGCAGTGGTAGATTTTCCCACGGCCACAGAACCAGCAATCCCGATAATAAAAGGCGGAGTTTTCACATAACGATGCAAAAACAAGCCTTTACTTAAGGTTAAGGATTCCGCTTCTTTCATATAAAGGTGAATCAGATGACACAAGGGGATATAGACGTCTTCTACATCTTGCATGGAAATCCGATCGTTTAAACTCTTAATACTATCCAATTCCGCTTGCGTCAAAGGTGTATTGCCACTGGTGTAAAAGTGTTGCCACTCTTTTCTGGGAATCTGGTAGTAATTCATATTTTCAGACATCTTTTTACTCCTAGCTGTCAGAAGGTTTTCGTGGAAGATTCACACGGACTCAGTTTACCATAAAACCGTAATGAATGGGACTAAGAGGGTAAATAAATGCAAGGAGGAACCGTCCGTGCTACTATTAAGTTGAGCGTTGTAAGACTTGTTTTTTTAATGTAATCGGTCTACAAGCGTAAATCACGGAAAGAAGGATCTAAAAATGAAAAAAATCGTAGTAATTGGTGACAGTATTGCAGCAGGAATGTACCAAGGGTCTGTCAGCAGTATTTTGGATGATTTTATTGTAGATGAATTAGCTGGAATGGGGTTTCCAGGCTATGAAGTGGTCAACCTTGGTCGTCCGAAAGAAGGCAGTCCAGAAGTGGCCGCTCGAATTGAGGAAGCAGTAGCTGTGGATGCTGATTTTGTGGTGATTAATGTAGGGATTAACGATGCTTTAAATCGTCCTGAACAAGTGGCAGCTTATAAAGAAAACATGGCCAGCATGGTGGGTAAATTTGCGCCGGAAAAAGTGATTATTATGGGACTGGGTGTTGTGGATCGGGCCAAGAAACCTGCTGCTGATCCTGCTGTTTTACAATTATTCAATGAAAATTTAAAAGCACTGGCAGTGGAAACGGGTGCTAAATTTATTGATATGTACCATCACGAAATGGTTTATCCCGCACCTTTAGAGTTTATCTCCGAAGATGGTTTACATCCTTCCAAATTTGGGTATCATCTATATGGAGGCTTAATTGCCCGAGACATTAAAAACAAATTGATTGGATAAAACTTATGACAAATCATTATTACTCTGAAAAACCAGAACTAGCCCATGACTTTGTGGAATGGGATTTTGAATTAAAAGGCAATCGTTTTCACTTTGTCACCGATAGTGGGGTCTTTTCGCGAAACACGGTGGATTATGGTTCCCGGGTGTTAGTAGAGGCGTTTGAAGAGACGAACTTGCCAGCGGGGCCTATCCTTGATGTGGGTTGTGGGTATGGTCCCATTGGCCTTTCTTTGCAAAAAGCTACCGGACGTTTGGTGGAAATGATTGATATTAACCAACGGGCAGTAGAATTAGCCCAAAGAAATGCAGAGCGCAATCAAATTACCCAAGTGAAGATTCATCAGTCCAATATTTATCAAGACTTACAAGCAGCTCCCTATGCGGCGATTGTTTCTAATCCACCAATTCGGGCGGGGAAAACCGTGGTCCACGAGATTTTAACCGGGGCCTTTGATCATTTGCTTGCAGGAGGAAGCCTAACTGTTGTCATTCAGAAAAAGCAAGGTGCTCCCAGCGCTAAGAAAAAAATGATGGAAGTCTTTGGTAACTGTGAGATAGTGAGTAAAGACAAGGGGTATTACATTTTGCGTAGTGTGAAAAACTGATTCATCAAAGCAGTGTTCTTTTAGAAAGAGCGCTGTTTTTTTTGCTTTAATTTTGCTACACTGAGGCTGAATAGCTTTGGCTGAGGCCTGGGGTTTAGTGTTAGTGGGGGGAAGTTAATTGAAATTAACGATTAAGCAAATTGCGGCTTTGGCCGGGGTGTCCGTGACTACGGTGTCCCAAATTTTGAATAACAAAGGGGCGCGTTTTAGTCAAGAGACCAGGGAGCGGGTCTGGGCTATTGTGAAAGAGCATAATTATAAGCCGGATTTTTTTGCTTCCAATTTAATCAATCGCAAATCAAAAACCGTGGGAATGATCATTCCAGATGTTACTGATTATTTCTTTTCTAAAATCGTGGAAGGTGCCGAGCAGTATTTTAATGCTTTAGGCTATATGGTGGTTCTTTGTAATTCCCAGCAAAGTCAGGAAAAAGAAATCAGTTATTTGGAAGAATTGCGTCATCGTTCAGTGGATGGAATTTTATTTGCCACGCCTCACAAGTTGCCACCAGAATACGATTTAAAGAGTCCTTATTTTCAAGGGATGCCCGTAATTTTAATCGATCGGGGGATCAATCAGCGAGAAGGGGGACGCTTATTGGTTAAGGAGTACGAGGGGGCGTATCAAGCGGTGAGCTACTTGATAAAAGAAGGTCACCGAAACATCGGCATGTTAAAGGAAAATACTGGCTATTACCAGCTGGAAGAGCGATTCAATGGTTATCGAGATGCTTTAAAAGATGGGGGGATTCCTTTTAAAGGTCGCTATGTTACCACCGGGGATTTGACAGTGCCGGGTGGGTATCAAGCCGCTTGCCAGTTGCTCAAACAAAAAGAAGTTACCGCGATTTTTTGCGGTAATGATGCCATGGCCATTGGCTGCTATCAAGCGATTTATGAAGTAGGAAAGAGTGTCCCCGAAGATATTTCCGTGGTCGGGTTTGATAATTTGAATTTGGCCCAATACATTACGCCTCCTTTGACGACGGTAGAGCAGCCAAGTTTTGAGATTGGTTTTTCGGCAGCCAAATTTCTAATCGACGCCATCGAATTTCCAGAACGGCGCGTACCTAATAAAATCTTCGAAACTAGATTAATTCTTCGTGAGAGTGTTCAAGGGATTTCAAAGGAATAATTCCTTTGAAATCCTATGCTTGTAAGCGCTATTAATTTTAGGTATAATTAGGTAAACTGTTTTACTAAAGTGGTTTACTCACGAATGATTTCCTGTATAATAACACCGATTAGGAGGCAATACCCATGCGCATGGTGGATTTAATTGAGAAGAAACGCAATGGCGAGAAGCTAACAAAAGAAGAAATCAAGTATATCATCACCGATTATACCAATGGCAAAATCCCTGATTATCAAATGAGTGCGTTGTTAATGGCCACTTATTTTGAGGACATGACCGATGAAGAGATTACCCAGTTGACATTAACAATGGCTCATTCTGGGGAAGTGATTGACTTATCTTCCATTGAAGGTATTAAAGTAGACAAACATTCTACTGGCGGGGTAGGGGATACAACCACTTTAGTGTTGGCACCTTTAGTAGCAGCAGTAGGAGTACCAGTGGCGAAAATGTCTGGTCGAGGTCTCGGTTTTACCGGGGGCACCTTGGATAAATTGGAGTCGATTCCTGGTTTTCAAATTGAATTGTCTGATGAGGAATTTGTACGCATTGTCAATGAAAGTAAAGTAGCAGTGATTGGCCAGTCGGGCGATTTAGCACCAGCTGACAAAAAGCTTTATGCTTTGCGGGATGTGACAGCTACCGTCAGTTCGATTCCGTTAATTGCCAGCTCCATAATGAGTAAGAAAATCGCCGCGGGAGCAGATGCCATCGTTCTAGATGTGACGACTGGTGAAGGAGCCTTTATGAAGGACTTGGACAATGCCAAGCGCCTCGCCCATACCATGGTGCGAATTGGCAAATTAGCCAATCGCCAAGTGATGGCTGTAGTCTCTGATATGTCCCAACCTCTTGGAGAAGCGGTGGGAAATGCTTTGGAAGTGGTGGAAGCTATTGAAACCCTACAAGGTCATGGACCAGCAGATCTTTTGGAAATGTGCTATATCTTAGGCTCGCAGATGGTGGTCTTAGCTAAAAAGGCAGACTCCTTAGAAGAAGCGCGACGACTATTAGAGGAGGCTTTAACTAGTGGAAAAGCGTTGGCTAAATTTAAAGAGATGATCACCAATCAAGGTGGGGATGCCAGTGTGGTTGACCATCCCGAACGCTTGTTGACAGCGAAATATCAAATTGAACTACCTGCAAAAGAAAGTGGCGTAGTAACCAAACTAGTAGCCAATGAAATCGGCATTGCGGCGATGCTACTAGGAGCTGGCCGACAAACGAAAGAAGATGCGATTAATTATGGCGTAGGTTTGAAGCTTCATAAAAAAATTGGCGATGCTGTGGAAGTCGGCGAATCTCTGTTGACAATTTACAGCGACGACGAAAAAATTGAGGAAGTTAAAGAACGTCTTTATAAAAACATCGTGATTGGGGCTTCTGCCGTGGAGCCACCGCTAATTCATGATATTATTACAGAATAAGGAGTGATGTGAAAATGGAATTAAACCGAATGATGGATCACACAATTTTAAAAGCAGATGCAACGGAAGCAGATGTTTTACAAGTAATCGAGGAAGCAAAGGAATATCATTTTTATTCTGTTTGTATTAATCCAACTTGGGTGAAATTAGCAGCTGAAAAATTAGCTGGGGAACCAGTAGCCGTATGTACTGTAATCGGCTTTCCTTTAGGAGCGAATACTTCTGAAGTCAAAGCTTATGAAGTTTCTGACGCTATTAACAATGGTGCCGATGAAGTGGATATGGTCATCAATGTAGGTGCTTTAAAATCGGCCCAATACAAAAAAGTCCAACAAGATATTGAAGCCGTGGTTGCTGCAGCCAAAGACCGTGCTTTAGTCAAAGTGATCATTGAAACTGCTCTGTTGACAAAAGAAGAAATCGTTAAAGCTTGTGAACTTGCCCAAGCAGCAGGTGCTGATTTTGTTAAAACTTCTACTGGCTTTTCCACGAGTGGTGCCGCAGTTGCTGATGTGAAGTTAATGCGGGAAACGGTAGGTCCTACCATGGGCGTTAAAGCCTCTGGAGGAATTCACAGTGCTCAAGAAGCTATGGCTATGATTGAAGCAGGAGCAACGCGTTTAGGAACCAGTGCCAGTGTGGCAATTATCAACGGTGCCAAGGGCGAAGGCTATTAAAAGGAGTCTGTATGAAAGCAAAAGCAGAATGGATTGAGATTGCTCGGCTTGCTTTAGACAAAGCTTACGTGCCTTACTCTCATTTTCCTGTAGGAGCTTGTCTGGTCACAGAGGATGGTGCTACTTACCAAGGAATTAATATCGAAAATGCTTCCTTTGGCTTAACCAATTGTGCAGAACGTACCGCTTTTTTTAAGGCTGTATCAGAAGGCAAACGCAAATTTCAACATTTAGTGGTGGCGGGACACACTCCTGCACCCATCTCTCCTTGTGGCGCTTGTCGGCAAGTAATGGCGGAGTTTTGCTCCCCAGAAATGCCTGTGACCTTAGTAGGAGATGAAGGCGTCATGAAGGAAACTACCGTGGGAGAATTACTACCCTACTCATTTACCGACAAAGATCTTTAAACCAGGATTCACTAGGCGACATTTGTGGCCATTGAATAAAAAATCAACTAGGGGGCTTTACAGAAATGAAAAAAGCGAATGTATGGAAAGTAGGCGCAGTAGCACTGGCAAGTGTCATGGTACTTGGAGCATGTGGCGGCGGGGGCGGAACTAGCTCTAGCTCAGATAAAGGTGCCAGTGATGGCGGTAGTTCAGATGCAGCTCATAGCGTGGCGTTAATCACTGATACTGGTGGTGTAGACGACAAATCCTTTAACCAATCTGCTTGGGAAGGGTTGCAAGCATGGGGAGAAGAAAATGGGCTAGAAAAAGGTGCTGGTGGTTTTAACTACTTCCAATCCGATGATGCAGCTGACTATGCCAACAACATCAACACAGCTGTAACTAATGGCTTCCACACAATTTTTGGGATTGGCTACTTATTGAAAGATGATATTTCTAGTGCAGCAACTCAAAATCCAGATGTCAACTTTGGGTTGATTGATGATGTAATTGAAGGTCAAGACAATGTGGTATCCGCAACCTTTAAAGACAACGAAGCTTCTTACTTAGCAGGGATTGCTGCAGCTTACACGACAAAAACCAATACAGTCGGTTTTGTCGGTGGGGAAGAAGGCTTGGTTATCGACCGTTTTGAAGCTGGATTTGTTAAAGGGGTAGAAGATACTGCCAAAGAACTAGGCAAAGAAATCAAAGTAGACGTACAATATGCGGCTTCATTCAGTTCTCCTGATAAAGGAAAATCCATTGCGGCTTCCATGATTACCAATGGCGCAGATGTAATCTTCCATGCAGCTGGCGGTACTGGGGTTGGTGTCTTCACAGAAGCAATCACAACTAACGAACAAAAAACAGATGCTGAATTAGAAGAAAGCAAAGTTTGGGTGATCGGCGTTGACCGTGACCAAGAAGCAGACGGAAACTTTACTTCTAAAGATGGTACTGATGCGAACTGTACGTTGACTTCTACATTGAAAGGTGTAGGCGCAGCAGTTCAAGATATTTCGAATAAAGCAATGAATGACGAATTCCCTGGTGGCGAACACTTGGAATATGGTTTGAAAGACGGCGGTGTTGACCTTACACCAGGTGCTGTTTCTGATGACGCGAAAGCAGCCATTGAACAAGCGAAAACCGACATCATTGACGGGAAAATCGAAGTTCCTGAAGCACCAGAAGCTTAATGGTTAATGGGGTCTTGTCTGTTTGACAGGCAAGACCTTTTTCACATTTAATGTGCTCTTTAGATAAGACTAGGAGTTTTTTTAGTCTTATCTAAGGAGAGAATCTCAGCTCCTTGTTTTTGCCCTTATTGTTGATTATTGTAAAGTTGAAGCGTAAAGGATGTGAATGAAGTGACGGAAACAGCAAAATATGTCATTGAAATGCGACATATTACCAAGGAATTCGGGACTTTTAAAGCCAATGATGATGTCAATCTTCAAGTGCGACCGGGGGAAATTCATGCTCTTTTAGGGGAAAATGGTGCCGGGAAGTCTACGTTGATGAATATTCTCTCTGGTCTTTTGGAACCTACTAAAGGAGAAATCCTGATTAACGACAAGCCCGTTAAGATTACCAGTCCCACCGAGGCCAATCGTCTAGGTATCGGTATGGTTCACCAACATTTTATGCTGGTGGATGCTTTTACAGTAACGGAGAATATTATTTTAGGTAGTGAACCCAATCATCTAGGTGTCCTTAATCGAAAAAAAGCGCGCCAAACCATTGAAGAACTCTCAGCGCGTTATGGCTTAGCAGTGGACCCTGATGCTTTAGTTCGAGACATTTCCGTGGGGATGCAACAGCGGGTGGAAATCTTGAAGACTTTGTATCGAGGCGCCGATGTCTTGATTTTTGATGAACCTTCCGCGGTTTTGACGCCACAAGAAATCGAAGGCTTGATTCAAATCATGAAAGAATTGGTTTCAGAAGGTAAGTCGATTATTTTAATCACCCATAAATTAGACGAAATCAAAGCAGTGGCAGATCGCTGTACTGTTATTCGTCGAGGTCAAGGGATTGGCACAGTCAATGTAAAAGATGTCAGCTCCCAAGAATTGGCAGATATGATGGTGGGACGTTCCGTTTCCTTTAAAACAGAGAAAAAACCTGCTACACCGCAAGAAGTCATTTTGTCTGTGGAGAATTTAACGGTGAAAGAAAGCCGAGGCTTAGAAGCGGTAAAAAATCTCAGCTTGGAAGTTCGGGCAGGAGAAGTTTTGGGGATTGCGGGAATCGACGGCAATGGCCAATCCGAATTAGTTCAAGCTATTACTGGATTGCGGAAAGTCGAAAGTGGCAAAGTCATAATTGACGGGGAAGACGTGACCAATAAGCGTCCTCGCTTTATTACGGAAAGTGGTGTGGGCCATGTGCCGGAAGATCGCCATAAATACGGGTTGATCTTGGATATGTCCTTAGCGGAAAATATGGCTTTGCAAACCTATTACCAAGTTCCGATGAGTAAATATGGTGTTTTAAACTATGGTGAAATGAACGGCAAAGCTCGAGAGTTGATCAAAGAGTTTGACGTGCGGACCACCAATGAAATTGTACCAGCCAAGGCTTTATCTGGGGGAAATCAGCAAAAAGCGATTATCGCCCGGGAAGTGGATCGTAATCCTGATCTTTTAATCGTAGCGAATCCTACTCGAGGCTTGGACGTGGGGGCGATTGAATTTATCCATAAGCGTTTAATTGAACAACGGGATAAATTTAAAGCAGTGTTGTTAGTCAGCTTTGAATTAGATGAAATCATGAATGTCTCCGACCGCATTGCCGTTATTCACGGTGGCGAAATCGTCGGGATTGTGGATCCGAAAGAAACTAGCGAAAACGAATTAGGGTTACTTATGGCAGGGTATTCTTTAGAAGAAGCCCGGGCCGAATTAGGGACGAAAGCAGGTGAGAGCCTTGTCTAATACTTCGGAAAAAATTCGCAATCTGCTCGTACCGGTGATTGCTGTTTTGCTAGGCTTTATCATCGGTGGCATTGTAATGGCGGCCTTTGGCTACAATCCGATTGAAGGGTATAGCCAAATGTTTAAAACAGCCTTTTTGAATCCTCAAACCCATCAGATTAATCCTCGGAATATCGGAGAAATCTTTGTGACAGCAGCACCTTTAATCTTTACGGCTCTGGGCTTTTCGGTGGCCAATTCTGCTGGCTTCTTTAATATCGGTCTTTCCGGTCAAGCCCTTTGTGGTTGGGTGGCAAGTATTTGGCTAGCGTTAACGTTGCCAGATATGCCAAAAGTTGTCTTGGTGCCACTAGTTTTAGTTGTGGGGGCGCTAGCGGGGGCTTTGGCGGCAGCAGTGCCAGGGATTTTACGAGCATTCTTTGGAACTAGTGAAGTCATTGTCACCATTATGATGAATTATATTTTATTGTATTCTGCCAACCATATTGTGACCCATGTGATTGCAAAAGACTTAATTAGCAATACTGGGAAAACCAAGCTAGTCGGTCAAAACGCTACCTTGCAAACGGAATTTTTGCGGAATATCAGTCAAGGGTCGCGGGTAAATATTGGGATTTTCTTAGCCCTTATTTTTCTAGTCTTGACTTGGTTTTTGATGAAAAAGACTACCCTGGGATTTGAAATTCGTTCGGTAGGTTTGAACCCTGATGCTTCAGAATATGCCGGGATGAGTAGTAAACGTACCATCATTCTCTCCATGGTAATTTCTGGTTTCTTAGCAGGTCTTGGGGGCGTGATTTATGGCTTAGGGACCTTCCAATATTACTTTAGCCAAGGTGCTTCGTTAAGTATTGGCTTTGACGGCATGGCCGTTTCGCTATTAGGTTCGGGTAGTTCCATTGGCATTTTGCTCTCGGCGCTCTTGTTCAGTGTCTTAAAACTTGGTGGTGCTGGTATGCAAATGATTAATATCCCTTCTGAACTCGTCGACGTGGATATTGCCATTATTATCTTCTTTGTAGGAATTAGCTTTGTGATTCGCTTTGTCTTAGCAAAAGTTTTCGGCAACAAAAAAGAAGTTGCCGTGGTGGAAAATGTGGAAACCAAGCCTAGTGACCAAGATGAACAAGGAGGCGTACTCTAATGGATATGAATCAACTTGCTTCAATTATTACTCAAACGCTGATTTACTCCACGCCTTTGATTTTAACGGCATTAGGGGGAGTCTTTTCAGAACGTAGCGGGATTGTGAACGTAGGTTTGGAAGGAATCATGGTAATCGGTGCTTTTACTGCGGTAGTCTTTAACTTGGAAATGGCAGACACCTTTGGGGCGATGACTCCTTGGCTGGCGATTTTAGTGGCGGGACTTGCTGGGGTGATTTTCTCAATTCTCCATGCTTTGGCTACAGTGAACTTTCGGGCTGATCACATTATCAGCGGTACCGTGATGAATATGCTAGCACCAGCCTTGGCGATTTTCTTAGTAAAAGTCATGTATGGCAAAGGCCAAACCGATGGCATTAGTCGTCGCTTAGGCTATTTCACCATTCCTGGTTTAGAAAAAATTCCGGTAATTGGGACTTTGTTCTTTAAGAATACTTTTTTACCAGCCTACTTTGCGATTTTGATTGCTGTTCTCGCTTGGTTTATCATCTTTAAAACCAAATTTGGCCTACGTCTGCGTTCGGTAGGAGAGCATCCTCAAGCGGCGGATACGTTAGGCATTAATGTGTACCTAATGCGCTATGCTGGCGTTTTGATTTCTGGCTTTTTAGGAGGTATGGGTGGTGCGATTTTTGCCCAGTCGATCTCTGGACGCTTTGCGGTTACGACGATTGCCGGTCAAGGGTTTATCTCTATGGCAGCCATGATCTTTGGCAAGTGGAACCCACTAGGAGCCATGGGGGCAGCGATTTTCTTCGGCTTTGCTCAAAATATCAGTATTGCCGGTAAGAACATCCCCGTGATTTCTTCTATTCCTGACGTTTACTTGCAAATTGCTCCTTATGTTTTGACGATTGTCGTCTTGGTGTTATTCTTAGGGAAAGCCTCTGGTCCTAAGGCGAACGGAACAAACTATATTAAATCAAAATAAGCAGTAAAATTAAGGGTGGGACTAAGGGACATTGTTGCTTTGTTCCGCCCTTTTAAAAAAATAAAGAAAGAAGGGTGTTACATGTTTAAACGTGTACATTTGATTGTGATGGATTCAGTAGGAATTGGTGAAGCGCCTGATGCTGAAAAATTTGGTGATGTAGGCTCAGACACATTAGGTCATATTGCTGAAAAAGCAGGTTTGACTATTCCGAACTTAGAAAACTTAGGTCTGGGAACCATTCGTCCATTAGCTGGTGTGGCGGATGTAGCAGATCACAAAGGATACGTTACTAAACTAGAAGAAGTCTCCGTGGGGAAAGACACCATGACTGGTCACTGGGAAATCATGGGTTTAAATATTAAAAAACCATTCCGAGTGTTTCCAGAAGGATTCCCTGATGAATTATTGAAGCAAATTGAAGATTTCTCTGGTCGTAAAATTGTCTGCAACTTGCCTTATTCTGGGACTAAAGTGATTGAGGATTATGGTGAACACCAAATGAAAACCGGGGATTTGATCGTCTATACTTCAGCAGATCCTGTGTTGCAAATTGCCGCCCATGAAGAAGTTATTCCTTTAGAAGAGTTGTATCGCATTTGCCAATATGTGCGGGATATTACTAAAGATGAGCCTTATATGATTGGTCGGATTATCGCTCGGCCTTATGTAGGAGAACCCGGTAACTTTACCCGTACTAGCAATCGTCATGACTATGCCTTAGATCCTTTTGGCAAGACGGTTTTGGATTCTTTAAAAGCCAATGGCAAAGATGTGATTGCAGTAGGAAAAATCAACGATATCTTTAACGGCCAAGGAATTACCGAGGCCATCCGCACGAAGAGCAATATGGACGGGGTAGATAAGCTCTTAGAAGTGATGAAAGAAGACTTCACAGGCTTAAGCTTTACCAACTTGGTGGACTTTGATGCGCTCTTTGGTCATCGTCGGGATGTAGTTGGCTATGCCCATGCCATTGAAGAATTCGACACTCGCTTACCAGAACTAATGGCAGCAATGGCCGAAGATGATCTTTTGATGATTACCGCAGACCACGGGAACGATCCAACTTTTACTGGCACCGATCACACCCGGGAATATGTGCCGTTGTTGGTCTATTCGAAAAAAATGCAAGGCCGAGGAGCACTGCCTCAAGGTTTTTATTCCGATATTGCGGCAACCATTGCTGAAAACTTTGAGGTGCCTGCCACAGAAAACGGCACAAGCTTTTTAGCAAATTTAAAATAGGAGGGCTCTATGACTGATTTAACAACCAAACTGCAAGAAACGACGGCTTATTTAAAAAATGCCGGCATTGGCCCGGTGGATTTTGGCTTGATTTTAGGCTCTGGCCTGGGAGAATTAGCCGAAGAAATCGAAAATCCAGTAAAAGTGGCCTATGAAGGGATTCCCCATTTCCCTATCTCCACAGTGGTAGGGCATGCAGGACAATTAGTGTATGGAAATTTGTCTGGTAAAAAAGTCTTAGCGATGCAAGGGCGCTTTCACTATTATGAAGGCTACTCCATGGAGAAAGTGACTTATCCTGTGCGAGTGATGAAGGCGCTAGAAGCTCATTCGGTAATTGTCACCAATGCTTGTGGCGGAGTGAATGAAAGCTTTGCTCCTGGAGACTTGATGTTAATTAATGACCAAATTAATTTTATGGGCGCTAATCCTTTAATTGGTCCTAATGAAGCTGACTTAGGTCCGCGCTTTCCTGACATGAGCCAAGCTTATACGCCTATTTATCGTAAAACTGCTCAAAAAGTGGGCACCGAATTAGGACTGGCGTTAAAAGAAGGAGTCTATATGGGCTTTTCTGGACCAACCTACGAAACCCCAGCGGAAATTCGTTTTGCGCGTACCATTGGAGCGGACGCAGTGGGGATGTCTACAGTTCCTGAAGTTATTGTAGCGGCCCACGGAGGGATGAAAGTGCTGGGTATTTCTTGTATCACCAATTTAGCTGCCGGTATGCAAGCAAGCCTTAACCACGAGGAAGTCGTAGCGACTACCGAACGAGTAAAAAGCCAGTTTAAAACCTTTGTAAAAGCGACGTTAGCCGTTTTGTAACAGGGACTTAAATTTATTTATAGAAAGGAAGAGAAGATGAGCGTACACATTGGAGCAAAAGCAGGAGAAGTGGCAGAAAAAATCCTTTTACCGGGCGATCCACTCCGGGCAAAATACATTGCGGAAACTTTTTTAGAAGATGCCATTTGTTATAACGAAGTCCGGGGAATGCTTGGCTACACCGGGATTTATAAAGGAGAACGAGTTTCCGTGCAAGGTACTGGTATGGGCATGCCGTCTGCTAGTATCTATGCTCAAGAATTGATTCAGTCTTATGGAGTGAAGAAATTAATTCGAGTGGGAACTTGCGGGGCTTTGTCAGAAGAGGTTCATGTGCGAGATTTAGTGATTGCCCAAGGTGCGGCCACGAGTTCTGCCATGGTGCAAAAAAACTTCCACGCCTTTCATTATCCCCCAATTGCCGATTTTGACTTGCTGTTAAAATCTTATGAGCTGGCAAAAGCCCACAACTTTACTGTCCACGTAGGCAATGTCTTATCCGAAGACACTTTCTACAAAGATGATTTGACTGAAACTTTGCAATTGGCTAAATTAGGTGTATTAGGAGTGGAAATGGAAGCTGCTGCCCTGTATTATTTGGCGGCTAAATTCCACGTGCAAGCCTTGGCAATTTGTACGGTGAGCGATCACATCATCACCGGAGAAGAAACCACGGCAAAAGAGCGTCAAACTACTTTTAACGATATGATTGAAGTAGGCTTGGAAACGGCAATTGCTTAAAAGTCGCTGCATCAAACAAAATGAAAACAGCAAAACCCCCAGCTTTTGGAAACAAGCTGGGGGTTTTTAGTATTCTTACAAGTAGTATTTCTTTGCAACAGTCAAATCATCGTTTAATTCATAAACTAATGGTTGACCAGTTGGGATTTCAAGATCCATGATATCGTCATCGGAAATGCCTTCGATGTGTTTAGCTAAAGCCCGTAGTGAGTTACCGTGAGCTGCAACTAAAACTGTTTTGTTGTCTAACAAAGCAGGGGCGATTTGATCTTGCCAGAAAGGTAATGCCCGTTCCAAAGTAACTTTCAAGTTTTCGCCACCAGGTACGTCCCGAGGGTCAAGGTCAGCATAACGACGATCTTTTGCTGCAGAACCTTCATCGTCAGCACTCAAAAGTGGAGGAAGAGTATCGTAAGAACGACGCCAGATATGAACTTGTTCGTCACCGTATTTTTCGGCGGTTTCTTTTTTGTTCAATCCTTGCAATGCGCCGTAATGACGTTCGTTTAAGCGCCAAGATTTCACAGTTGGCACCCACAATTGGTCAGATTCTTCTAAGATGTAGTTACAAGTTTTGATGGCCCGTTTCAAAACAGAAGTGAAAGCAACATCAAATTCGATGCCGGCTTCTTTGATTTTGCGGCCGCCTTCTTTGGCTTCTTCAACGCCTTCTGGAGCAAGATCAACGTCAACCCAACCGGTAAATTGGTTCAAAGCGTTCCATTCACTTAAACCGTGACGAGAGAAAACTAATTTTGGCATGTAAAACTCTCCTTTGTAGTTTCAGATTTCTGAAATTTTCAATTTCTCGTTTATTGTACAATGTTTTTCGGGATATTTCCATTGAAACAAGCAAAAAAAAGGAATCCCCTGTATTCAGGAGATTTCCTTTTTTACTTCGCTAAAATTTTTACCACGTCTTCTTCGGGTAAGTTGATGTACTTATAGCAGGTGCCTACTGAGACGCCGCATTTGGTGGAGATGTACTGAATGGTTTCTTTTTTGTCAAAATACAATTGGCGAATTTTTCGCACTGTTTTTGAATCGATTTTTGGCCGGCCGCCGATTTTACCTTTTTTCCGCGCGTTGTTTAAGCCAACCAATGTGCGTTCTTTTATCAAAACGCTTTCCATTTGTGCTAAACCATCCATTAAATTGAAGTAGATGGCCCCCATAGCATCGCGAGTGTCGATGTTTTCCGCCAAACTTACCAAATGGATGTTCCGCATTTGCAACAGACTGGTTAATTCTGTCAATTGCCGGGTGGAACGACCGAGACGAGAAAGGTCAGCGACTACTAAAGTATCGCCGGCAGTCATTTGAGCTACAACCGTGTCCAAAGCGGTTTGCTCAAATGAAACATCTTGGCCTTCAAAGGTGTCGTAGAAAAGTTGATCGCAACCAAAATCTTCTAGTAAGTGAAGCTGTGAGTTGTGATCGTTGTCCGTAATGGTTGTCCTAACATATCCAAATTTACTCATTGCTAATCCTTCCTATCTGGGATTGGTATCCAAGGAAAATTTAGCACAAAAAAACGCAAAAAGATACCGTATTTTGTAAGTATTTTTATTAAATATGACGTTTTTTGAGGTTTTCTGACAAAGTGTATATTGTCAGAATTTACAGAAACTTTGGATTTTCAAGGGTGACAAGACCTGAATCAGAGCCAATAATAACACGGTGAACCATATTTAAAAACAAGCCGTGTTCGACTACACCGACCATATTTGTCAGTTCTTCCGCCAATTGTTCGGGATTTGCAATGGTCTTCATGGCAAGATCAATGATTAAGTTCTGGCTATCAGTATATAAAAAACTACCGTTCGTCTTTAGGCGCAATTGGGGTTGATAGCCCCGTTTTTCCAAAATGCGGAAGATTTGTTGACTACCATAAGGGATGACTTCCACTGGGAGAGGAAAAGCCCCCAAAGTGTTGACCATTTTGGATTGGTCTACAATCCAAATTACCTCTTTGGAGTAAGTTGCGACGATTTTTTCAAAGAGCAGGGCAGCACCGCCACCTTTAATTCCTTGAAAGTTTTTATCGATTTCATCAGCACCGTCAATGGTCAAGTCTACTTGAGATACTTCATCAATGGAGCGCAGTGGAATTCCTAAGGCTGATGCTTGGGCTTCTGTAGCTTTGGAGGTAGTTACTCCGGTGATTTTTAATCCTTCTTCTTTAATCTTGCGACCGACTTCTTCTACCATGTAATAAGCGGTAGAGCCGGTACCTAAACCGACAATCATATCGTTTTGGATGTATTTAGTGGCTTCAATTCCCACCATTTGCTTGAAATTCATACTGGTCACCTCTTCATTTAATTACGTTTCCTTTATGGACAAAGGGAAAGAACGGCTTTATTGTACTGGTTTTTTACTAAAAATGGTAGCACTGCTTCAATTATAGTATAGATAACTCTAAAGAAAATAGCAGAAAAAATTTTGAAAGCTGTTTTCAACTCCTTGACAGCTTGATTTACCTGTGATATTCTATCAAAGGTGCTTTGTGTACAGGTCTCGAATCGAGACGTGCTGACTGTCAGAATGAGCACAATCTGATAAGTATGCAGCAATGCATTATTTTTTATCGCCAAAAAGGAACCACCTGGATGTGTGGAACTAGAAAGCGAATCAAGGAAGGAGGAAATCAGGGTATGCCTACAATTAACCAATTAGTACGGAAGCCTCGTAAATCCAAGGTTGAAAAATCAAATTCACCTGCATTGAACAAAGGATATAACAGTTTCAAGAAGACTCAAACGAATGTGAACTCACCACAAAAACGTGGGGTTGCAACTCGTGTGGGGACTATGACACCGAAAAAACCGAACTCAGCATTGCGTAAATTTGCCCGTGTTCGTTTGTCTAACTTGATTGAAGTAACAGCTTATATTCCAGGTATCGGTCACAACTTGCAAGAACACAGTGTGGTCTTGTTACGTGGGGGCCGTGTAAAAGACTTACCAGGGGTACGTTACCATATCGTTCGTGGCGCTTTGGATACAGCCGGTGTTACAGATCGTAAACAATCTCGGTCTAAATACGGTACAAAACGTCCTAAAGGCTAAGCACATAATCAAACTAACACTATCAAATTATCGTAAAGGAGGAGTTACGGATGCCTCGTAAAGGTCCTGTTGCAAAACGTGATGTTTTACCAGATCCTATTTATAACTCAAAATTAGTGACTCGCTTAATCAACCGTGTCATGGTTGATGGAAAACGCGGGATCGCCTCAAGCATTATCTATGATGCTTTTGAAACTATCAAGGAATCTACTGGAAACGATCCATTGGAAGTTTTCGAACAAGCCATGAAAAACGTTATGCCAGTCTTGGAAGTTAAAGCTCGTCGTGTCGGCGGTTCTAACTACCAAGTGCCAGTTGAAGTACGTCCTGAACGTCGTGCGACTTTAGGTCTTCGCTGGATTGTGAACTACGCTCGTCTGCGTGGGGAACACACAATGGAAGAACGCTTAGCTAAAGAAATCATGGATGCTGCTAACAACACTGGCGCTTCTGTGAAAAAACGCGAAGATACACACAAAATGGCGGAAGCCAACCGTGCATTCGCACATTATCGCTGGTAAGATTTCTGCTGGGTGGGATTTTCTCACCTACAGAAACTTTGCTTTAAGCGTTTAGTCCCAATCTAGAGAGGAGTACAACGTAAGATGGCTAGAGAATTTTCATTAGAAAAAACTCGTAATATCGGTATTATGGCCCACGTGGATGCGGGTAAAACCACAACCACTGAACGGATTCTATACTATACCGGTAAAATCCATAAAATCGGTGAAACCCACGAAGGTGCTTCACAGATGGACTGGATGGAACAAGAACAAGAACGTGGGATTACCATTACTTCCGCTGCCACAACTGCACAGTGGAAAGGTTACCGGGTTAATATCATCGACACCCCAGGACACGTGGACTTCACAATTGAAGTACAACGTTCATTGCGGGTACTAGATGGTGCGGTTACTGTATTGGACTCACAATCTGGGGTTGAACCTCAAACTGAAACTGTATGGCGTCAAGCTACAGAATACCGGGTACCTCGTATCGTATTCTGTAACAAAATGGACAAAATCGGTGCAGACTTCTTGTATTCTGTTTCTACTTTACATGATCGTCTAGATGCCAATGCTCATCCAATCCAATTACCAATTGGTGCAGAAGATGACTTCACTGGGATCATTGACCTTGTTACCATGAAAGCCGAAATCTACACGAACGACTTAGGTACTGAAATCAAAGAAGAAGAAATTCCTGAAGAATACAAAGAACAAGCTCAAGAATGGCGCGATAAATTAGTGGAAGCAGTAGCTGAAACTGATGAAGATTTAATGATGAAATATCTAGAAGGTGAAGAAATCACCCAAGCAGAATTGAAAGAAGGCATTCGTCGCGCTACAATCAACGTTGACTTCTTCCCAGTATTAGCTGGTTCTGCCTTCAAGAACAAAGGGGTTCAATTGATGTTGGATGCCGTTCTTGATTACTTGCCTTCTCCATTAGATATTGAAGCAATTAAAGGGATCGATTCTAAGACTGATGAAGAAGTAACTCGTCCAGCCGACGATGAAGCTCCATTTGCATCATTGGCCTTCAAAGTTATGACTGATCCATTTGTTGGTCGTCTAACTTTCTTCCGTGTCTACTCTGGTGTCTTGGAAAGTGGTTCATATGTTTTGAACGCTTCTAAAGACAAAAAAGAACGGATCGGTCGTATCCTACAAATGCACGCTAACAGCCGTACTGAAATCGACAAAGTTTACTCTGGCGATATCGCTGCTGCCGTTGGTTTGAAAGACACCACTACTGGTGATACTTTATGTGCGGTTGATTCTCCAGTAATCTTGGAATCTATCGAGTTCCCTGACCCGGTTATCCAAGTTGCCGTTGAACCAAAATCAAAAGCGGACCAAGACAAAATGGGTGTTGCTTTGCAAAAACTTGCAGAAGAAGATCCATCATTCCGAGTGGAAACCAACGTGGAAACTGGCGAAACAGTTATCTCCGGTATGGGTGAATTGCACTTGGACGTCTTAGTTGACCGTATGCGTCGCGAATTCAAAGTTGAAGCAAACGTTGGTGCGCCTCAAGTATCTTACCGTGAAACATTCCGTGCTCCTGTTACTCAAGCTGAAGGGAAATTTGTCCGTCAGTCCGGTGGTAAAGGTCAATACGGTCACGTTTGGGTTGAATTTACACCAAACGAAGAAGGTAAAGGTTTCGAATTCGAAAACGCAATCGTCGGTGGTGTGGTTCCTCGTGAATACATTCCTGCCGTTGAAAAAGGTTTAGCTGAATCCATGCAAAATGGTGTCTTGGCTGGCTATCCATTGGTTGATATCAAAGCAAAACTCTATGATGGGTCTTACCACGATGTCGATTCCAATGAAACTGCCTTCCGGGTTGCCGCTTCTATGGCATTGAAAGCTGCTGCTAAAAAAGCAAATCCAGCAATCTTGGAACCAATGATGAAAGTTACCATCACTGTTCCTGAAGATTACTTAGGAGATATCATGGGCCACGTTACTGCTCGTCGCGGACGCGTCGAAGGTATGGAAGCTCACGGTAACTCTCAAATCGTTAACGCGATTGTTCCATTGGCTGAAATGTTCGGTTACGCAACAACCTTGCGTTCTGCAACACAAGGTCGCGGTACGTTCATGATGGTATTTGACCACTATGAAGATGTACCGAAATCTATCCAAGAAGAAATTATTAAGAAAAACGGCGGCAAAGCTGAATAATCTTTAGAGTTTCTTTGGATACTCCTCACAGTTCTCAGGAAAGACTAGCTTTTTCCTGGGATTTGTGTAAAATAATTATCGATGATACGGGCAGAAGTTTTTCTTCTACCTATCAAAAACAAAAAAACTTAACTATTAGGAGGAACATTCTAAAATGGCAAAAGAAAAATACGACCGTTCCAAACCACACGTAAACATTGGTACTATTGGACACGTTGACCATGGTAAAACAACTTTAACTGCTGCAATCACTACAGTTTTGGCTAAAAAAGGTTTGGCTCAAGCATCTGCTTACGACCAAATCGATGGTGCTCCTGAAGAACGTGAACGTGGGATTACTATCTCAACTGCTCACGTTGAATACGAAACTGACACTCGTCACTACGCTCACGTGGACTGCCCAGGACACGCGGATTACGTTAAAAACATGATCACTGGTGCTGCTCAAATGGACGGCGCGATCTTGGTAGTATCTGCTGCTGATGGTCCTATGCCTCAAACTCGTGAACACATCCTATTGTCTCGTAACGTTGGCGTTCCTTACATCGTTGTATTCTTGAACAAAATGGACATGGTTGACGACGAAGAATTGTTGGAATTAGTTGAGATGGAAGTTCGCGACCTATTGACTGAATACGACTTCCCAGGCGATGACACTCCAGTTGTTGCTGGTTCTGCTTTGAAAGCATTGGAAGGCGACGCAGCTTACGAAGAAAAAATTCTTGAATTGATGGCTGCAGTTGACGAATACATCCCAACTCCAGTACGTGACACTGACAAACCATTCATGATGCCAGTGGAAGACGTATTCTCTATCACAGGCCGTGGTACTGTTGCAACTGGTCGTGTTGAACGTGGACAAGTCCGCGTCGGCGATGAAGTTGAAATCGTTGGTATTGCTGACGAAACAGCTAAAACTACTGTAACTGGTGTGGAAATGTTCCGTAAATTGTTGGACTACGCTGAAGCTGGGGACAACATTGGTGCATTGCTTCGTGGGGTTGCTCGTGAAGACATCCAACGTGGACAAGTATTGGCTAAACCAGGTTCAATCACTCCACATACTAAATTTACTGCAGAAGTTTACGTTTTGACTAAAGAAGAAGGTGGACGTCATACTCCATTCTTCACTAACTACCGTCCTCAATTCTACTTCCGTACAACAGACGTTACTGGTGTTGTTGAATTGCCAGAAGGTACTGAAATGGTAATGCCTGGCGATAACATCGCTATGACAGTTGAATTGATCCACCCAATCGCGATCGAAGACGGAACTCGTTTCTCTATTCGTGAAGGCGGACGGACTGTTGGTTCAGGCGTTGTAACTGCTATCCAAGCGTAATTACACCCTTTACCATCTTTCTAAAATAGTTATTTACAGCAGCTACGTTAAGTGGCTGCTGTTTTTTGTCGTCCGATAAAGAGGAATACTAATTTTGCTTCATTAAAAACGGTTTATTGAAGTGTGGACAAGAGGTTTATTCTTTTGAGCACTAGTTCTGATGGGAAAAGTATGATAGAGTCAAGTCAAAATGACTTGACTATAGGAGCGAATTTTGTGAAAATCGTGATTTTAGGTGCTGGAAAAGTGGGCGTTACTTTGACCTCTCAACTGATGGAAGAAGACCATGATCTGTTGGTGATTGATCGTGAGGCAGATAAGTTGGATCGTTTGGTGGATCGCTACGATGTGTTAGGAATTGTGGGGAACGGAGCGACTTTTAAAGTTTTGGAAGAAGCTCAAGTGGAAAGCTGTGATATTTTTATTGCAGTGACAGACTCGGATGAATTAAATCTTTTAGCCGGTTTGTTGGCCAAGCGATTAGGGGCTAAAGACTGTATTGTGCGAGTGCGTAATCCCGAGTATTTGGGCCAACGCGATTTTATGAAGGAAACCATGGGACTGTCTATGATTGTGAATCCTGAATTGGAAGCGGCCTTTGAGATTCGACGGATGCTCTTATTCCCGGCGGCAGTGAAAGTGGATACTTTTGTCAACGGTCGCATTGAACTAGCAGAGTTTCGAGTGACAGGAACAAGTTTATTAGTAGGACTACCGTTAAAGCGTTTATCCACGGTTTCAAAGGCCAAGGTCTTGATTTGTGCTATTAATCATCAGGGGGAGATTTTAATCCCTGATGGTAATGCAGTGTTGCAAGAAAATGATCGCATTTATGTGGTGGGGCAGCACAATAAGCTAGTGCGTTTCTGCCAAGATATTCGTTTGTTTGAGCAAAAGATCCGTCGGGTAATGATTGTAGGTGGTGGACGCATTGCCTATTATTTAGCTACTCAATTGGCAGAACTCGGCTTAGGAGTAAAAATTATTGAAAAACAGCCAAAGCGAGCTCGGGAGTTGTCGGAACATTTTCCCCACTTGACGGTGATTCAATCCGATGGCAGTGATGAAGTGATCTTAGAAGAGGAGGGCCTGGCACGCATGGATGCTTTCGTGGCCTTGACTGGTTTGGATGAGGAAAACATCGTTATGTCTTTGTATGCCAAACAGCAAAAGGTAAAAAAAACCATTGCCAAAGTGACTCGTATGGATTTCGCGGAGGTGTTAGAGCAGTTGGCCATTGATAGTGTAGTTTCGCCAAAACGAATCGTGGCTAATCAACTTTTAAGCTATGTGCGGGCGAAAAATCTTCCTGATGAAAGCTCTGGAGTTAAAAGAATGTACAAATTAATCCAAGATCAAGTGGAAGCTTTGGAGTTTGTAGTCACTGAACACACTAGCTTTAAAAATCAGCCGTTAAAAAACGTGGATACTAAAGATAATTTGCTGATTGCCGCCATCTCTCGGAATAAGCAAAGCTTGGTGCCAGATGGGGAAACGGTCATTCGCCCAGGAGACCACGTGGTTATTGTAGCTAAAGATCAAAAAATCCAATCTTTGGAAATGATTCTAAAAGGATAACGAGGAATATGAACAAAAAAATGGTTGTTTACCTTATGGGGAAGATCTTGCAGTCGGCAGGGGTGCTATTGTTATTGCCGGCAGTAGTCTCCTGGTTATATCACGAAACACTTACGGGAATTTATGCTGGTGTTGGCGGGGGATTATTGGTCGTCGGGACATTACTTAGTTGGCGCCTGCCAAAAAACAAGGGTATCTTAATTAAAGAAGGTTTGTTTATTGTGGGGCTTAGCTGGTTTTTGCTGTCGGTATTTGGGGCCTTGCCGCTAGTTTTATCGGGGGAAATACCTAGATTTGCGGATGCCTTTTTTGAAATTGTTTCCGGTTTTACTACCACTGGAGCTACGGTATTACCTGATATTGATAGCTTGAGTCACGCTAGTTTATTTTGGCGTAGCTTTACTCATTGGGTTGGGGGCATGGGGATTTTAGTTTTTACGGTGGCTTTTATTCCCTTGGTTTCCGGTCGTACCATGCATATTTTAAAGGCGGAAATGCCAGGACCGATTGTGGACAAGCTGGCTTCCAAGACGAAAGTTGCTGCGCAAATTTTGTATTTGCTCTATGCGGCCTTATCAGTTTTGCAAATGGTTTTGTTGGTAATTGGCGGGATGCCTTTTTTTGATAGTTTACTAAACACCTTTGCTACAGCTGGCACGGGAGGATTTACCATGAACAATGCGGGGATTATTGGGTATCACAGTGCTTATATCGAAGGGGTGCTAACGGTCTTTATGATCCTTTTCGGGGTAAATTTCAGTCTTTTGTACTTAGTGGCAATTGGCCGAGGGCGCACTGTCTTAAAAAATGAAGAGTTTCGTTGGTATTTAGGGATTATTGCAGTAGCAGTGGTGATGATTACCGCGAGTATCATGAAATTGTATGGCTCGCTGGGGACAGCTTTTCGCTATGCGGTCTTTCAAGTAGCTTCTATTATTACTACTACGGGCTTTGTGACTGCTGATTATGATCAATGGCCAATGTTTAGTCAGACAATTTTATTGTTGTTGATGTTTATCGGGGCTAGTGCGGGTTCTACCGGGGGTGGAATCAAAGTGTCGCGGATTGTGATGGTGGCAAAAAGTGGTGTTAAGGAAATTAAGCGTATGCTCCATCCTCATGGAGTGATTACCGTGGACTTTGAAGGGGTGCCGGTTAAGGCTAAGACCTTGAACAATATTCACAGCTATTTATTTTTGTATGCTCTAGTATTTTGTGGGGCGCTGTTAGTACTCTCCTTAGAAAATTTGGATTTTCACACGGCATTTTCGGCAGTGGCTACAACTATTAATAATGTGGGGCCGGGCTTTAATCAAGTGGGGCCTATGAAAAATTTTGGCGGTTTAACTGACTTGTCCAAATACACATTATCTTTTACCATGTTAGCAGGACGTTTAGAAATCTTTCCAGTGCTGCTGTTGTTTTCAAAATATTTTTGGCAAGAATAATTTTAACGATAAAAAACAAGAGCGAGCATTCCTTTGTAAACAGAAGGAATGCTCGCTCTTGTTTTAGCTTTGCTTATTTTAACAACTTTTGTTTTTTCAAAAAGGCATCGATTTTGCCGTTGGGTTCAGTGCTGTAGACATCTAAGAATTTCTTAGTCCAATCTTTAGTTTCCCGCTTTTCTGCAAATTTCTTCATGGTAAGATCGTAGTCTTCGATTAAAGAGTAGTCGTAGTCTTGGTAAGTATCGTAGTGTACCACGGCTTTTTCTGGTAGTCGGGGTTTGATTTTCATCTCCACAATTGGTTTGCCAACCGTGAGCCCGGCTAATGGAAAAACGTAATCAGGTAAGTTTAAGAGTTTGGCCACTTGGTCAATTTCATTCCGAATGCCGCCAACAACGACACTAGCAAGACCTAAAGCTTCAGTGGCAACTACGGCGTTTTCCAAGGCGAAAGCCGCGTCGGCCGTGGCGACTAATAAAGGATCAACACTTTCTCCTACATGGTAAGGAGTACCGTGTTTTTCTGCGACTTTTTGAGTGCGTTTCAAATCGGCTAAAAAGACTAAAAAGACTGAGCTATCTTTAATATGAGGATTATTTGGGGTTAATTCCACCAATTTTTGCCGGATAGTAAGATCGCGGATGACGATAATGCTGTAAAGCTGACCGTTCATCCAAGTGGGAGCTTGGCGGGCGCTGTCCAAAATGGCTTGCAATTCTGTTTCGGATAACTGATAGTTTTTATCAAATTGGCGATAAGTGCGGTGATTTTGCAATTGGTTAATAGTCTTCATAAATTACTTGCTCCTTTTTAATTTCTCAGTGATCGTGGCAAAACGCTGGCAAAAGTCTGGCAGCTGATGGTTTTCTAAACGGGTATAATTAATTCTCATAGACATTATATCATTGCTAAAAAGAAAAGCAGGAGCTACCAACAGCTTTTCTGTAAAAAACAGTTCCCAGTCTTTGCGGGTCAAAGGCTGGTGTTTCCAAGTCAGCCAAGTGTACAAGCCGCCTTTAATCTGTCGCAGTTGCCAATCTTTTTTTGCCGGTTGCAACGCTTGGGTAAAGTGTTCGGCTCGTTGCTGCAATTCCGCAAGCAAGCAACCGTGAGTGCTCTCGTAGACTTTTGAACGCAAAGCACTATTTGCTAATAGTTGGGGAAAAATATTGGTTTCTGCATCCATCCGTTGTTTTGCGTTGGCCAGACTAGCGATCAGTGAGGTGGGACCTAAAAGCCAGCCGATTTTAATGGAAGGGCCAAAGAGTTTAGACAAGGAACCGAGATAAATCACCTGGTCTTTGGCTAAGGTTTTTAATTTGGGCAATGGGTTACTAAAATCCAATTCGCCAAAAACGTCGTCCTCGATAATGGGAATGTAGTGTTTTTGACACACGCTAATGACAGCTTTACGCCTTGTTGAACTCATTAAACGTCCAGTAGGGTTTTGGAAAGTAGGGTTGAGATAGAGAAACCGAATCTTTTTTTGAATGATCGCCCGTTCTAGTGCTTCGGGTAAAATGCCTTCTTCGTCACAAGCTACTCCGACTAATGTGATGCCGGCAGATTGAAACAGAGGTAAAGCGAAAAGAAAAGAGGGCTCTTCTGTAGCAATGCTTTCTCCAGGGTTTAACAATGTCTGTAAGAGTAAAGAAATACCTTGGGAGGAACCAGAAGTAATCAACAGGTCTTGCCCTTTAGAATCCAAGTTGTAATTATTCGTCAGCTGCTGGAGAATTTGTTCTTTTAAAGGCAAATAACCTGTAGTGCTTAAACTGCTTTCCGCTTGGCGAATGGTTTCCCAACGCATGGCAGGAAAACTGAAGTCGGGAATCAAACTGGGAGGTAATTCGCCGGTATAGAGATCCAGACTATCTGGTTGCGCCTTTTCTTGATTTAAAGTAGTCAAATAAGGATCCGGGGTGAAGTGGGCTTGACGTAAAAGCTGTTGCCATTGATATTGAGGAGCTAAGCGACTGCCCCAGCGACCTTTCGCTACATTTGTGCCGCTGCCTTGGCGCCGGGTAATCCAACCGAGACTGACTAACTCATCTAAGGCGTGGTTTACCGTGGAGCGGTTAACACCATAAAGCTTTGCCAGTTCTCGTTCTGGAGGTAGTTTGTCTCCGGGAGCCAATTGGCCGTCTTGGATTAAATCGATTATTTGATTAATGATTTGTTGAAACAAAGGCTCGTTACTGCTGCGATCTATCTGCCACATAAGCGACTCCTTTCTTTAAATCGTCAGAAAATTGAATTGGTTGGTTCTAAAATAAACCAATTGGCTGTTTCCGTCAAGGTGATTCCCTCGTATACTCAGTAGTAATAAATGAAGATGTCCATTCTTAAGTTGGGCATCGTTTTCTAGATAAGGGGTGCTTTCATGAAAAAAGTATTAACCATTGCAGGTTCGGATTCCACAGGAGGAGCAGGACTACAAGCAGATTTAAAAACCTTTCAAGAATACGGAGTCTTTGGTTTTTCCAGTTTGACTTCGGTGGTAACCATGGATCCAGAATCAGGCTGGTCTCATGAAGTTACAGAAATACCGGTTGATTTATTGGAAAAGCAGTTGATTTCTGTTTTTGCTGGAGGACCGGTAGCTGCTTTAAAAACGGGAATGATGGGAAATGAAGCCAATATTGCTTTGGCAAGTGAATACATTACGAAATTTCCAGAAACAAAAGTGGTAATTGATCCAGTGATTGCCTGCAAAGGAACGGCTCAGATCTTGCAACCGAAAAGTGTGGCGGCCATTAAAGAATACCTCTTGCCTCAAGCATTAGTCGTAACGCCTAATTTAGTAGAAGCGGGGATTCTTTCAGAACTTGGCGATTTAACTTCGGTAGCCGATATGAAAAAAGCGGCAACGGCCATTTATCAACAAGGAGCCAAAAATGTAGTCATTAAAGGAGGTCATCGGCTTGGCAGTGAAAAAGCGGTAGACTTGCTTTACGATGGTAACGACTTCTTACTATTAGAAAATGAACTCTATCAAACGGATCGAAACCACGGGGCTGGCTGTACCTTTGCGGCTGCAATTACCGCAGGACTGGCAAAAGGCTTATCTGTAGTGGCAGCTGTTTCATTGGCGAAAGATTTCGTAGCGGTGGCCATTAAAAATGGTGTAGAAGTTAATCCTTATGTGGGTCATGTTTGGCACGGGGCATACAATGCCGCGGAACATCGCATTACCCCAGAAAAATAGCCGGTGCTACGACAAGCTTCTCATTATAATAGAAGGAAGTGTTCCCATGAAAAAATCAGTTAGCATTCAAAGTATTGTCCTAGTAGCCTTGTTTACTGCTTTGACGGTAATTGGTACCACTATAAAAATTCCTCTGCCTACTGGGGCTTTTGTCCATTTAGGCAATGCAGTTTTATTATTGTCAGTTTTACTATTAGGTTATTTTAAAGGTTCTCTGGCAGGGGGCTTAGGTTTTTTCATCTTTGATATGATGAACGGCTATGCCACAGAAGCGCCTTATTTCATTTTAGAAAGTTTTATCGTAGGCGCTGCAGCTTACGGAGCTTTTGTCTTCTTTAAAAAACGTCCTACCCATATTTGGCAAGTAATTGTCATTGGTATTTGCACGGGAATTGCCAAATTAGTTATGACCCAGATAAAAAATACAGTCATGAATTTAATTGCCGGCGCTAGTTTTGCTCCAGCATTTGGCGGGGCATTGGCGAAGCTTCCCGCTACGGTGATCAATGTTACATTGACGGTTTTAATCGTAGCGGTGGTGTATTTCCCGTTAAAAGCGGCCATGGATCGTACTTTTCGTAAGGAATTTATTTAAAATAGTAGCAATCAGAAAAATCCGTTTAGCGACGGATTTTTTTATGCCCAAGATTTTCTTCTTTAGAAAAAAGCTAACTTTGTTGTAATGAAACCCCTTACCAAGAAAAGTCGCTAGAAACCTTGTAAAATCAATGAAAAAAGCTTGCCATCAAGG